>CALBLM010000068.1 GCA_937895695.1 uncultured Megasphaera sp. | reverse complement strand
TGTGTCTTCATGTCCTGGCGGTCATGGCGCGCTGCGGCAATGGATTGAAGAGATTTTAAAAAGACAAAATCAATGGCATACTGTTCTCAGCCGGTATTTTGACGGCAAAACAGTAGTGAATCAATAGAAGAAAGGAGTGTCTGTATTGTGTTTAATGAGTGGCAGTATCATGCTGCACGCGGAATAGGGAATATGCTTTGCCATCTTTCTTATCCAACGATCATTTCATTGGGACGCAAACTAGGCCCCCTTGTTGGCAGGATACTGCAGAAACAGCGCAAGCGAGGTATTTTTCATGTCATGCGCGGCATGGAATGCAGTGAAAAAGAGGCCAACCAAATTATTGATGAATTATTTCGTAATTTGGGACAGTCTCTCATGGAAATTCTGTATACGCCTCGGCTCAATAAAGATAACATATCCCAGTATGTTACGCTGGAACATGCCGAACGGCTGGATGCGGCGTTGAAAGAAAACAAAGGGGTTATCGTATTGACCGGACATATAGGCAACTGGGAATGGATGGGAGCTTCATTGGCATTATATGGCTATCCGACAACGACGATTGTAAAAAAACAGCCTAACGACCAAGTGACACGGCTGTTAAATGAAAATCGGGAAATGATGGGCCTGGAAGTATTTGCCCGCGGCGGCAATGAAATGGTTATTGCAGCCAGAGCCTTAAAACGCAAGAAAATTCTTGGCTTTTTAGCCGATCAAGATGGCGGTTTTTATGGCGTTCCCCAGCCCTTTTTAGGAAAAATGTCCTCCACGCCGAAAGGGCCGGCCATGTTTGCCCGCAAATTCCGTTCGCCTATTTTGCCGATTTTTGCTGTTCATGACGAACAACATCATCATCGCGTCATCATTGGCGAAGTCATGTATTATGAAGATACAGGCAATAAAGAGGAAGATGTTGCTCGGCTGACCCGGAAGATGGCTGTTTTGACGGAACAGTTTATCAAAGAACATCCTACCGAATGGTTATGGTTCCAGCATCGCTGGAGTACGGCACCGGAAGAAATTGTAGCATTGCAGCAGGAACAGAAAGCGGAGGCAGAACACCATGCTGATAGAACGAATCAAGAAAAATAAAATAACTATCATTGGCTTTGTGATTGTCTTTGGCTTTGCTGCTTTATTGTATATATTTATGCATCCCAAGACGACACCGGATGCACCGGTCAGTACGGATAAATTAGTAGAATTTAACGGTACGGAATTGGAAGAGACTAAAGATGGCGTGCCAGTATGGAAATTGACGGCTGATGAAATTCAGGTTGATCCAGATACGGAAGTCATGTATTTTACCAATCCGAAAGCCATATTATATGATGTCAATGGAACGGAAATGACGATTACTGCTGATAAGGGCGTAGTAGATAAGAAAAAAAGAATCATTGAAATCAAACCGCCCGTCAAAGGTCAAACGAATTTGTCAGACACGTTGCAGACAGACGGAAGTGTGTATTATAATATGGATACGCATATGATTACAGGCGGCAGCGTCGTTATCAGTCGGCATGACAGTACGACACTTCGTGCCGATGCGTTTGAAACCAATACGGGATTGGATAAAGTAAAACTCACGGGACATGCACAGGTAACCAAGGGAGAAGAATGATGATACAGTATATGCGAAAAAAAATACTTACGGCAGCGTTAGCCGGATTGATGCTGGTACCTGTATTTGGTGTCGGAGCAGAAGATACAGGCCGTACGAGTGCTGTTTCTGTTACAGCCGATACGCTGACCTATGATGGAAAAACACAAGTAGCGACAGCGACGGGGAATGTCGTGATTGTTCGTGATCAAGCGACCATGACGGGCAATTCAGCATCGTATAATTTAAAGACAGCCGAAGCCGACATGGAAGGCAATGTAGCGATACAACAGCCGGACATGCAGTTGAATGCCGATAAAGTCCATTCGACCAATCGCAATTATATCGTAGCAACCGGTTCGGTACGCGGCGTATATAACGATAAAAAAGTCAATGGTGATACAGTAGAATACTACTTGGATCAAGACCATGGCATTGTATCGGGAAATGCCTATTTAGAAGCCCAAGGCTCGCAAATGTGGGCCGATCATATTGATGCGTGGTTTAAAGAAGTACGGGCCGTCGGCCAGGGCAATGTGCATATTGAATCGCCGGCGGATCATTTGACGGCCTATGCGACGCAGGCTGTATATACGCAGACCCCAAATGTCAATGACGGCGTCATTCATTTAACCGGCGATGTTCATGCGACACAAAAGGGAAATTCATTGACTGGCGATAATGTGGTAATTCGCCTGGCAGATAATTCGGTACAGACTATGACGCGTTCTACCGTCGTCATCATGCCGGATAGTACGAAATAAAAGGAGAAACGAATGCTGATTCAGACCCATGACCTCGTAAAACTATATAAAGAAAAACGTGCTGTTGCTGGTGTCAGCATCAGCGTCTCGCAAGGGGAAATTGTTGGCTTGCTGGGACCGAATGGTGCCGGTAAGACAACGACCTTTTATATGATTGTCGGTATTGAACATCCGACAGAAGGAACGATTACGATTGACGACCAAAATATCACGGGCTTACCCATCCATAAGCGAGCTGCCTATGGGATTGGCTATTTACCGCAGGAAGCGTCTATTTTTCGTAAACTGAGCGTAGAAGATAATTTACTGGCCATGTTGGAAACGACATCGATGAGCAAAAAAGAACAGCGTCATAAGGCAGAAGCACTGATGGAAGAATTTTCTATTACCCATTTGCGCGACCGCTTGGGCATACAGCTTTCCGGCGGTGAACGACGCCGCGTAGAAATAGCTCGTTGTCTGGTCATGGATCCGGCGTTTATTTTACTGGATGAACCCTTTGCCGGCATTGATCCCTTGGCGGTCAATGAAATTCAAGGCATTATTAGCCATTTAAAAAATCGCGGCATGGGCGTTTTGATTACAGACCATAACGTACGTGAAACCTTAAGTATTGTAGATAAAGCCTATATTTTGAGCGAAGGGCGCATTCTGTTGGAAGGCAGTCCGGACAAGATTGCCAATGACCCTGTCGCCAAGAAGTTCTATTTGGGTGAAGACTTTAGAATGTAACAGGCAGGGAGACAGGCATGCGGATATTAGATAGATATATATTAAAAGAATTTATTGGGCCTTTTTTATTTGGCGTTTGTGCGTTTACGGCTGTTTTTATTGGGACAGGCACGCTGTTTCGTATTGCCGAGCTGATTAATCAATACGGTGCTTCGACATGGGCTGCCTTTCGTATTTTTGTATTGGCTATTCCGTCCATTATTGTTGTTACCTTTCCCATGTCAGTACTGTTGGGTTCGTTGATGGCGTTTGGCCGATTATCCAGTTCCAGTGAACTCATCGTCATGCGGGCAGGCGGACAGAATTTTGTGCGATTGGCCATGCCGATTTTTATTGCGGCTGCTTGTATTTCTTTGGGGACGACGGCCTTTAATGAATATGTCGTTCCGAAAGCTAATAATGCGTACAACACGATTATTAATGAAGAAGTCAAACATAATGCCGCACCGGCAACACAGGATCATATCATTATTAAAAACATCAAAGGTTCCGATATTTCTAGCCTGATGTATGCACGACAGTATGATGCTTCATCGAAACAGTTAAAAGATATTACTGTTCAAGAATTTGAAAATGATGTACTCATGCGTGTTGAAAAGGCAGACCGAGCCGATTGGAATGGTTCCAAATGGGTTATGCATGAAGGGATGATTTATGATGTGTCCGGTACGGAAGGTACGAAGCGGACGTTGAAGTTCCAAAACCAAGCACTGCCGATTTCGCAAAAACCGGGAAAGATTACGTCGTCTCAAAAGAAACCGGATGAATTGACGATTAAAGAATTACAAGAACAAATCAAGCTGTTAGATGATAATTCCGTGAATACGAATAAATTACGAGTCGCCATGTATAATCGCTTTGCCTTGCCGCTGGCTAGTCTGGTCTGTGCGATTGTCGGAGCTCCGTTGGGGATGCAGAAACAGCGCGGCAGTTCTTCCATTGGATTTGGTATCAGCGTTGTCGTTATTTTTATTTATTATTCTATCATGACGCTGGGCAATGCCCTGGGAAATGGCGGTCGCATTCCTGCTTATGTTGCCGCATTTTTGCCTGATATTATTTGTGGTGTTACAGGGATTATTTTGGTATATCGTAAATCGAAATAACGCAGTTAGCAGCAATGGTTCGCATGGAACGGTGCTGCTAGCTTTTTTTTACTTATAATTTGTAATATAACAATTAGAGAATGACAGAATGACCAGAATGTTATATGATAATACTAATAAGGAGGTGCATTATGGAATACGGATGGGTCATGCTGTTTATATTGTCCATTATGGGCGGTATTATAGCGTATTTAGGAGATAAAATCGGCTCTCGCGTAGGCAAACGAAAAATCGTGTTATTTGGATTGCGTCCCAAATATACGTCGATTGTCATTACGATTTTAACAGGCATTAGTATTGCCGTCGTTACGCTAGGCGTTATGTCCGTATTATCAAAAAATGTACGTATTGCCTTATTCGGAATGCATCAACTGCAGATGCAGAAAGCAGAATTGGAAGCACAACGGGATACGCTGCGCAAGCAGGCAGAAGCATTGGGAAACGAATTGGCCGATAAAAACAGCCTTATCGCTTCTAATGAAGAATTATTGAAACAGCAGCAGGCACAATTAGACGGAAAAAATGAAGAAATTCGTCTGACTCAGCTGGACTTGCAGCAGGCACAACAGGCACGAGACGATAAAACACGGCAGCTGTCGGTTATTCAAGTCGCCATGGATGAAGCGAAAACGGATAAGGAACAAGCCGAAGCAGCCAGAGATGCAGCCGTATCAGATAAAGAAAAAGCCCAAAAGGATTTAACCATGCTGGAAGAAACGAAACAGCAAATGATGACGACGATTCAAACGTTGGATCAACGGATTCGATTGTTAAATCAAACGATGACGCATATTCGTGAAGGCTTTGTGATTTTTAGAGCCGGTGAAGTATTGTCCAGTATCGTTTTGACTGGCGGCATGAATGAAGCGGCAACGCGGCAGGAAGTCAGTCAGGCCATGAATCAGACGAATACGATGATTTGCCGGCGCTTGGGCATTCAAGATGAAAATGCCGTACTCGTTTATATTTCGCCTGACGAATTTGAATCGGTCATTCGTGAGTTACAGCAGGCCGGCAATAAAAAGAAATTATTGCGCGTCATTGCAGCTGGCAATATTATGCTAGGTGAACCTACACTGGTTCATATTGAAATGTATGATAATCAGCTAGTATATCGCCGCGGCGAAACGGTATACGAAGCCAAACTTCCGGCACAAGAATCCACAGAAGATACGGAACTGCTGGTTTTGCGATTCCTTCACAATGTCAATAAAAATGCCCAGCTCAAGGGGATGCTGCCCGATCCGTTGACCGGCAATGTCGGTGCTGTGACCGTCACGGAAATGTTTGATGCCATTGCGAAAATCAAATCGTACAATGGCAGCAACGTCGTATTGCGGGCAGTGACCATGAGTGATACATATACAGCCGGCCCGCTAGGGGTAGATATTTTGGTAGAACCGACGAATGAATAGGAGAGAGCATATGATTGCAGCGATTGATCCGGGCTCGGAAAAAACGGGAACGGCTATATTACAAGACGATGGTACGTTAGTAGAAAAGAAGATTGTTCCGACAAAGCAGCTCGTCTCTTATTTACAGCAGGCCTATCAAACATGGAAATTTCATCATATTGTTATGGGAAATGGTACGAATCATAAACACTTGCAGCCTTGCGTAGAAGCATGGATTCGCGAAGACGACAAAACGATTACCTTTTCGCTGATTGATGAACGATATACGACCGTAGAAGGACGAAAGCTATATTTTAAATATACGCCGCGTAAAGGATGGCGGCGGTTCGTGCCGCTGGCACTGCAGTATCCGCCGGAACCGGTAGATGATTTCGTCGCTTGGATTATTGGTCTTCGCTATATACGGGAAAAGGGAGGAAAAACATGCTGACATATGGAGCGCGCGTGCTGGGCTTGGCCTTTGGCGCATTGATTTATACGATAGGGCTGGATGTATTTTTGGTGCCCAATCAGGTTATTGACGGCGGCGTTGTCGGACTGGCTTTGATGGCGGCGCAGCTGACAGGCGTGAGCTTTAGTGTATTTATTGTCCTGCTGAATATTCCCTTTTTTATTTTGGGATATAAAAAAATAGGGGCATTATTTACCATGCTGTCCCTGTTTTCGGTTGTGTGTTTGTCTGGGTGGAGCAAGTTTATTCATTATGCGCCGGTCACATCGGACCCGTTTTTGTCTACTATTTACGGGGGCATTATTATTGGATTGGGCGTCGGCTTGATTATCCGTTGGGGCGGCTCGCTGGACGGCACGGAAATTTTGGCGATTATTGCTGATAAAAAAACGCCCTTTTCTGTTGGCGAAATTATCATGTTTTTCAATTTGTTTATTTTGGGTAGTTCAGGATTTGTCTTTAGCTGGGACAGTGCCATGTATTCGTTGGTGGCTTATTTCATTGCCTATAAAATGATTGATATAGTAACCAATGGGTTGGATGAAATGAAGGGCTTATTAATTGTGACATCGTATCATGATGATGTATCCCGTTGTCTTACTGATATGGGGCGCGCCGTTACCTTATTAAACGGTGAAGGTGCCTATAAACGGGAAAAAACGATGGTATTATACTGCGTTGTATCGCGTTTGGAAGTCACCAAAGTCAAAGAAGCGATACGGCGTGTAGACCCCAATTCCTTTATCTCTATTTTTGATATTAATGAAGCCCATGGCGGCTTATTTAAACGGCGTTCTGCCCATTAAATAAATGGGTATATACCAATATGATATGGCACGGTAAAGGGGTATTGATTTTCGCTATAAAGGGAATCCTGCGATTTAGGGACTAATGATTGACATACACGGTATATTTGCTATTATATAAACTGATGTTGTTTTTACTATGAATATCATTGAGACGCGACAGTGCGTCTTTGGGAGGGTATACAATGGCTCAATTAAATTTTAATATTGAAGATGTGTGCGGCACCTTGTCGGAAAACAAGGACGGCTGGCGCAAGGAATTAACGTATATTAGCTGGAATAATCGCGCACCTAAATTTGATCTGCGTTCTTGGGATCCCGATTATCAGGCCATGACGAAAGGCATTACGCTGACTAAGGAAGAATTGGAAAAATTACGCGATGTATTAAATGAAATGGATTTTGATAAGTACTAAGGAGTGTGAAGTATGCGTTCAGCAGTTCAATGACATGAAATGATTGAATGCGTACTTCTTTTCTTTATACTTGCAAAACTTTGCGAAACATTATATAATCTCTAGTTGTATGTACTATTAGTACTTGGTCATAATTGTTAAAGGTGATGAAATGGTCCGTATAGCGAGAGATAAACGACATACCCTGCTAAAAAAGCGAATAGAAGAAAATCCATTTATTAATGACGAAGAATTGGCTGAAGAATTTTCCGTCAGTGTAGCTACTATCCGTTTGGACCGTATGGCCCTGGGAATTCCGGAAATGCGTATCCGTATTAAACAAAAAGCGGAAGCCGCGCAGCCTAAACAGAAAAGTTCCGGTTTTGTCGGTGAACTGGTGGATTGTACAGTTGGTCGTAATGCGATTTCCATGATGACGGCAACAGCAGATATGGTAGATGAAGCGCACATTGTGCGTTCCCAGTGTTTGTATGCCCAGGCAACATCTCTTGCCAGAGCTGTCCTGGATCTGCCTGTATGTATTCCTGTTGTAGCCAATATTAAATATAAACAGCCTGTTACCGTTGGGGACAAGCTGATAGCCGTGGCAGAAGTGATTCGCCGCCGCGACCAGAAATACTATGTATGGGTGAAAATACGAAAGAATGCGAAAGAAGTATTTCGCACGAAATTTATTATAGAATCTTTAGAATAATGGAGCGTAACGTAAGTATGAAAATAGCTGTAGATGCTATGGGCGGCGATTATGCACCAGAAGAAATCGTACTGGGTGCGATTCAAGCTGTCAAAGCGTATCGCTTTGATGTCGTCTTAGTAGGTGATAGAAAAAAAATAGAAGAAGTACTGGCAAGTTTTGGGGAAAAAGAAAACGAACGTCTCTCGATTGTCCATGCCAGTCAGGTCATTGATATGGGTGAGCATCCGGCACAAGCGTTTCGGAAGAAAAAAGATGCTTCCATTGTAGTGGCAACGAAACTTGTCAAAGAAGGAACCTGTGATGCTGTGGTAGCTGCCGGCAGTACGGGAGCTGCTGTTACATCGGCGTTATTGGGACTGGGCCGCATCAAGGGCATTGAACGTCCTTGCATTGCGACGCCGATTCCTTCTAAAAACGGAATTACTGTATTGCTGGATTCAGGAGCCAATTCCAACAGCAAGCCCAAGCATTTAGTGGAAGGGGCGATTATGGGATTCCATTACGCAAAATATATCCTCGGCGTAGATAAACCTACCGTAGGGTTGTTAAACATTGGCGAAGAAGCATCGAAAGGCAATGAATTGTCCCAAGCTACGTATCCGTTATTGGAAAAGCTGAAAACCATTTCTTTCTATGGTAATGTAGAAGGCAGAGATATACCGGAAGGTACCGTAGATGTCGTCGTATGTGACGGTTTTGTGGGCAATGTTATTTTAAAATTCGGCGAAGGCATGGCGATGTTTATCATTCGCCTAGTCAAAGACACCATTAAACACAGTGGTTTTATTGCTAAATTAGGCGCGTTGGCTGTCTATCCTGCGCTCAAATCGCTGAAAAAACGGTTGGACTTCACAGAATATGGCGGTGCTCCCTTATTAGGCGTCAATGGCAGCTTTATTATCTGCCACGGCAGTTCTAAGGCAAAAGCCATTAAAAATGCCATTCGTGTTGCCGGCGAATTAGTAGAGCAAGATGTAGTAGGTCATATTCGCAAGAGTATTGAGGAAGAAGAGGTTGAACAATATGATAAATATGATAACGCAGACTAAATCA
>CALBLM010000067.1 GCA_937895695.1 uncultured Megasphaera sp. | reverse complement strand
GCACGTATACAGTTTGTGTTACAGTACCAAATCCGCCGGCAGGTATGCAGCTTGGTATGACAGCTAGTGTGACCAATCAGAGTGAAACAGCTGCAGATACAACAGAATGTGTGCTGCCGTTATCAGCTATTTACCAAACTGGCGATACACCGAATGTATGGATAGTTGGTAAGGATAAAACATTGTCGCTAAAAGCAGTTACTGTATCTGATTTTGGTGATAATACGGTTAAAGTAACGGGATTGTCGCAAGGAGATGTAGTTGTCACGGCCGGCGTACATATGTTATCAGAAGGCGAAACCGTACGGACGGAGCGTGATGATGCATGAGAAATTTATCCGAATTAGCATTAAAAAATAAAACCCTCGTTTGGTATTTTATTGTCATTATTGCGATTGCCGGTATATTTTCGTATATGAAATTGGGGCGGATGGAAGATCCGGCATATACAGTACGGCAAATGGTAGTGACTGTTGCCTGGCCGGGCGCTTCAGCCCAGCAAATGCAAGATCAAGTAACGGATAAGATTGAAAAAAAACTGCAGGATACGCCTAATTTGGATTACATTAAAAGTTACTCCAGTCCAGGACAAGCCGTTATTTACGTTAATCTAACCGATCAGGCCCCAACATCAAGTATTCGCAATACATGGCATGAAGTACGAAATTTGACAGAAGATATGAAAAAAGATTTACCGGAAGGGGTATATGGGCCATATTATAATGATCGCTTTGATGATGTATACGGCTCGGTATATGCTATTACCGGTGATGGATATTCGTATGAAGAACTACGGCAGAAAGCCGAAAAGATACGACGCATCATGTTGGGAATAGATGATGTCAGCAAAGTAGAAATTATAGGTGAGCAATCGGAAAAAGTATATATTGAAGTCGCTAATTCCAAATTAGCATCCTTGGGCATTGCTCCAACAACGATTGCCAATGCTGTAAAAGGGCAAAATGCGATGACGCCGTCTGGTATGATCGATACGAAATCAGACAATGTATATCTGCGTATTAGCGGTGTCTTTGAGGATATAGAAGCGATTCGTAACTTACCGATTAATGCCAACGGTCATGTATTTCGTCTTGGCGATATTGCTGTTATAGAACGACGCTATACACAGCCATCAGATCCCAAGATGTTTTATAATGGTAAACCGGCTGTCGGTATTGCCTTGTCTATGAAAACAGGCGGCAATATTTTGACGTTAGGAGACAATTTAGAAAAGCTGCAGGCTAGTGTTAAACAAGATTTGCCGGCAGATATGGAAATTCATCAAGTATCCGATCAGCCGAAAGTCGTAAAAGATTCGATTAGTGATTTCGTCGATACACTGCGGGAAGCGATTATTATTGTTCTTGTCGTTAGTTTTCTCAGCTTGGGCCTGCGAACAGGCTTTGTCGTTGCGTGTTGTATCCCCTTAGTATTAACCGGTGTATTTTGCGTTATGGAAATAGTCGGCATTGATTTACATAAAGTATCATTAGGTGCCTTGATTATTGCTTTAGGACTTTTGGTAGATGATGCGATTATTGCTGTAGAAATGATGAGTGTACAGCTGGAAAAGGGAATGGATCGACTTGGCGCGGCTTGTTATGCATTTAAAGCAACGGCAAAACCAATGTTGACTGGGACGCTGGTAACGTGTGCCGGATTTATACCTGTTGCGTTTGCCGATGGTGCAGCTTCTGAATTTTGCAAATCCTTATTCCCGGTCATATTGGCGGCATTGTTGTTATCTTGGATTGTTTCCGTTATGGTAGCCCCTCTTTTTGGCTATTATTTGATAAAAGTAAAACCGAAAACAACAGAAAAAAATTTGTATCAGAGTAAATTTTACCAATTGTTTCGCTATGTACTAACCTGGTGCTTGACACATCGAATGGTAGTTATTAGCGGTACAGTAGGTCTGTTTGTCATTGCTGTTGGGATGATGAAATGGATTCCGCAAGAATTTTTCCCGCCATCACTTCGTCCGGAAATTATTGTAGAAATGACCTTGCCAGAAGGATCTTCGATGCAAGCATCGGAAAAAGAAGCAAAAACATTATCTGCTTTTTTGGATACGCAACAAGAACAGATAGACAGTTATTCCTATTATGTCGGCGAAGGAGCACCGCGATTTGTATTAACGTTGGAACCGGTACTGCCTAAAAACAATTATGCGCAGTTTGTTGTTGTAGCTAAAGATGTAGCTTCACGAGAAGCATTAACACAGAAAATTAAACAACAAATGGCTGATAAACAACCGGGCGTGCGGTGTAATATTAAAAACGTTCCTTTAGGCCCGCCGTCAGATTATCCTATTATGCTTCGCGTATCTGGATATGATGTAGATAAAGTGAAGGCCTATGCACAGCAGATTGCAAACCGAATTAGCAAAGACCCTAATACAGAAAATGTATTCCTCAACTGGGAACAAAAGAGTAAAATCATGCATTTGCAATTAGATCAGAATAAATTAAGGACGATGGGGATATCTGGTCAAGATGTAGCTAAAACATTGTATACAGAATTATCTGGAGCAACGATAGCCGAATATTATGCGGCAGATAAAACAATAGGTATTCAGCTTCGGCTGCAGGATGAGGACCGAAATGATTTATCTCAAATTAAAAACATCCCTATTTATACAGGTAGTGGATATATCCCTTTGGAACAGATAGCGACGATTTCCTATGGAGCAGAAGATGCACTGATTTGGCGACGCGATCTGAAACCGACAATTACCGTTGAAGGTAGTATTAAATCTGGCACAGCAAATGATGCTACGCAAAAAGCCTATGATTCCATTCAAGATATTCGCGATGTTATGCCCTTTGGCTATTCGGTAGAAGTAGATGGAGCACTAGAAAACAGCCAAAAATCATTAAAATATCTCTTAGGCCCTGTTCCTATTATGATCCTTATTATCATGACGTTGCTGATGTTCCAGCTTCGCCGTGTTTCATTAATGATATTGACGTTAATTACAGCTCCCATGGGAATTATTGGCGTATCTTTTGGTATGCTGTTGTTTGGCAAGTCATTGGGATTTGTGGCGTATTTAGGAATATTGGCGTTAGGCGGTATGATTATCCGCAATTCCGTTATTTTGATTGACCAAATTGATAAACATATGGCAGCAGGAGAAGATGCCTGGCATGCGATTATTGATTCTGCCGTGTTGCGATTTAGACCGATTATGTTGACGGCAGCAGCAGCTATTCTCGGCATGATACCGTTAATGCGCAGCATCTTTTGGGGGCCTATGGCTGTCGCTATTGCCAGCGGGTTATTTGTGGCAACCGTATTGACGTTGTTAGTATTACCGACCATGTATGCCGCATGGTTCCGTATTAAAAAGAATAATTAATAAAAGACGCTAAGACTGAAATGGCATGTAATCTTTTTGCTGTTTCAGTCTTCTTTTATTGAAATGGTATGTGTATATAGGTTGAATAAAAGAATTGTGAAAAAGTGGTAAAAAACATTTGACAAAATGGTATACCTAAGGTATAATAATTTTTGTTGGCGGGGCATAGCGCAGTTTGGTAGCGCACCTGGCTTGGGACCAGGGGGTCGCAAGTTCGAATCTTGCTGCTCCGACCACGTTTTGCGGGTGTAGCTCAGTGGTAGAGCGCCAGCCTTCCAAGCTGGTTATGTGGGTTCGATTCCCATCACCCGCTCCATTTTTTATGACTCAGTAGCTCAGCTGGATAGAGCAACAGCCTTCTAAGCTGTGGGTCTAGAGTTCGAATCTCTACTGGGTCACCATAGACGTATAATGCGAATGTTGCGCATTTATACTGAAAAACTCCGTCATCAGAATGCTGACGGAGTTTTTCAGTATAGTACAGCAAGTCTTACAAATAGACTTTTTGCCAATATTTCAGTTACTTTTAAATCCATTTATTGTTGATGGACGTGAGTAAATATTTCTCACGTCTTTTTATTGTACAGCGTACCAATTTTTATGCCATAACGAAACGTTGATGAAAGGAGTTTGGGTAGTGTGTGGAATAAAATAGTATCATGTATTTGTGTCGTCTGGGTAACTATGATGACGGGGATTACCGTTCATGCGATTACACCGGAAGAATTGGTATATGACCAAGTCAGTAAATATATTACAGGACAAGATGCAACAGATATTGCACAGGATATTTGTGAAGCATCGTATACGTATCATGTGGACCCGATTTTAGTTGCTGCTGTGTTTACGACAGAAAGCAATTTTGATAATTCAGCCGTTTCAGGAGTCGGTGCGATTGGCATAGCTCAGCTCATGCCGGAAACAGCAGCCCAGCTGAACGTCAATCCTTATGATCGCAGGGAAAATATTTATGGCGGTGTTAAATACTTGGGACAAATAGCAGGCTGATACCGTACAGGGGGTAAACCGTTTGTATATGCCGAAGCAGCGTATAATGCCGGACCGGGTGCAGTTGATGCAGCAGGAGGTGTGCCGCATTATACAGAAACGATGAACTATGTCCAAACTGTAGAAAAGACACGACAGGAAATTTGGCGTATTGCCGGTACAGAAGCAGGCAATGGGCATGGGTATGCAGAAAAGAAAGTGGTAAAAGAATTCCCAAGCTTGAAGGAATGGCACGAACAACAGGCAGCGGCAAAAGAAAATCAGGAAGCCCTTTCGCATCATGTAAATAAACAGGTATCCGTGTCGGTTCATGAAGAAAAAACGATGAAATAAGTTATCCATTGTTTTGCATAAGATAAAAAATATCGGAGGCATCGCCTCCCTAAGGATACGATGCTTTTCTTTTATGGAATTTTAATATATTCTTACTTGGAATTACCTATCCTTTCTTTACTCATTTACAAATACAAAAAACAAGCTTATTATATACATATAAAGAATGTGAATTTTATAACTTGTTTTTCTGAGAAAGAGGGATTTGTTATGACTATCAAAAAACGAATTGTTGGTGTTGTCGGATTAGGTCATGTTGGTGCTCATGTTGCGTATAATTTAGGTATGATGGGTGTAGCTGATGAAGTCAAGTTATGTGATAAAAATACGGATAAAGTAGTCAGCGAATGTAATGACCTCATGGATGCTGCTTATTTCATGCCTCATCGTGTCGTGTATAAAGTCGTAGATTATGCAGGTCTTGCCGATTGTGATGTCATTGTTAATGCGATTGGCAAGATTGAATTGTTAGCTACCTTAAACCGTGATAGTGAAATGGAAAACTCTGTTCGAGAAGTAGCTGGCTTTGTTGACAAAATTATGGCAGGCGGTTTTGACGGAATTTTTGTGAATATCACAAATCCCTGTGATGTTATTACGGATTTGGTACAAAAACTGAGCGGGTTACCACGAAATCGCGTCTTTGGTACGGGTACAGGCTTAGACTCTTCTCGCTTGATTAGTGCCATTTCTCAACAGACGAACTTAGAACACCATTCGTTTACGGCCTTTATGATTGGTGAACATGGGAATGCCCAGATGGTTCCTTGGTCCTTGATTTCCTTTCATGGAAAACCTTTATCTGAATTAGTTGGCGATCCTAGATTTGACTTTGATCGCGAAGAAATGAGAAAACGCGTTATTAATGGTGCTTGGACCACATTTAAAGGCAAAAAATGTACTGAATATGGTGTAGCTGCTACAGGGGCCGCTGTTGTTCGCTCTATTCTTCATGACGAAAAGAAGATTATGCCTGTCAGTGCGTATCTCGATGGGGAATATGGTGAAACCGGTATTTATTGCGGAATTCCTGCCGTCGTAGGTGCTAACGGTATCGAACAAGTCATGGAGTATACGTTGACGACGGAAGAAAAAACGGAATTTAAACGTTGCTGTGATGCTATTCGTGGCAACATTGTCAAAGCAGAACAATTTTGGAAGAAATAGTATATATTTTCATTCTAAAATCATGAAATAGCGTAGCCGGCTGAATGTCTCTATAACAGAGAACAGACAGCCGGTTTAGTTATATACATATTGTCTGCAGTTTGGTTCCATGTATTATTATATACAGGACATGTGTGAAAAAATTCCCGTAATATCCTTGCTGAGTCCTTGCATCATGACTAACCAGAATACTATATATATGGTATAATACGAGTAGTAAACAGTACGTAATAAGGGATGTGTGACTATGATTTTAACAGGTCGGCTGTTGGCGGCAGCTTCATTGATTCCAAAAGGCAAAACAATCGCAGATATAGGAACGGATCACGGGTATTTACCTGTTTATGCATGTAAGCAAAAGTGGATTCCCCGTGCCATTGCGGCAGATATTGTTCCAGGACCGCTGCAGGCTGCAATTGCACATGTACAAGGTGCAGGATTGGCCGCTATGATTGAATGCCGCTTAGGCGACGGGTTGACTTGCATTCGACCTGGTGAAGTAGATGGAGCTGTAATCTGCGGTATGGGAGGTCCTTTGATGGTACGTATTTTACAACAATCACCGGTTGTATGGAAATCTATGCAGTTTTTGATTTTACAGCCCCAAAGTCATACAGGCGTACTGCGTCATTTTCTATATACCCAAAACTGGCATGTGGAAGAAGAAACGATACTCATGGATGACGGACGGCTCTATGAGTTGATGCGGGCCGTACCAGGTAAGGCGGAGCCATTACCGGAGTGGATGTATGAAGTTGGCCCCATCAATTGGCAACGAAAAAATCCATTATTGCTGCGTAAAATACAACTGCTCGTAGAGCAAAAGACAAGAATTTGCCAAGGGCTAAAGAAAAGCCGCGGCGATAAATCTCAACAAATTCAAATGCTAGAAGATGAAATTACATCTTGGGAGGATAAAAAATGTCAACTACAGTAGGAGAAATTGTTCAGGTATTAAAACAATGGGCCCCGTTGTCCCTCAAAGAATCGTGGGATAATCCGGGATTTTTAATTGGCAATCCGAATGAAACAGTAGACAAGATATTAGTTACAT
>CALBLM010000066.1 GCA_937895695.1 uncultured Megasphaera sp. | reverse complement strand
GATACCGCCCGTCACCAGCGTATTCAAGGGAATACGGAAACACGGTTCGTGAATGCTATACATCTGTGTCGGCGAGATAAAAAGGTCTATCAAGCGGGCAAACCCATCAAAAGGTGCATAAAACAACATAAATCCAATCCCATAGCCAAGCAGTCGTTTACCGTAATTCGTACATTGTTTCTTCATGAACTTCCTCTTTTCCATGTTTAGTCAAATACCCTTCAAACGTACCTTCTGTCTGAAGCAAATACTTCATGCCGCCGATGACATGGCCAATCGGGACGAAATCGACGGATGGATCTTCATCACGGCAAAAGATGACGATATTTTTATGGCGAATATCCATCGCAATATCTCCTGCTTTAGGCTTCATGTCTGTCGTATTTTCTATATCAAATATACCTTCTGGCAGTCCTGGCAAAATAATATGCTGCCCCTGTCGCTGCAGCGTAATCGCCAGCGGCTGCCGTTCCAAAAATTCCCAAGCAACCTGTGTATCATATAATCCCAGTACGGCATGCCCGTTTGTAAACGATACATTCCCTTTCGCCGCATACGATTCTGCCGTTTCTTGTACACACTGCGTATTGTCTTTCGCATGCAATATCTGCGGACAAGCAGCATATACAGCTACACTCAAGCCAATACATACCACTACTGCCAATATCCAACGTTTTTTCTTACACAGCCTTGTTTTCATACGACACTACCTCCATTGGCACCATGACTCTTATTTCTTATGACACGTTCAGTATACCCATCAATATCATATATGTCTAATGCTTATGTTATTGTTTTAGAAATACAATAAAAGCATTTTTACAATGATATTGCAGTCTCCAGATTTTTCCTAAAAATGCTAAAAGGGCCATTTCCTTGGAAACAACCCTTTCATAGCCATTACGTATCAATCGTAATCAATTCATACTGTGGATTCCCCATTTTCAAATCTTTCATAGCCTGCAGCTGATGAAGACCGTGACGACTTTCAATCCGTTCTACATCGACGCTAGCCTGGTCAATCGTCAAAATATCTGTCGAAGCCAAGATACCGATATCCGGAATGGTCGGTTCGGCTGCCGGCGGCTCACCGGCTACGCCGTGTACCTGCCGTTTGCCAACCTGACCGGAAACACAGCCAATGGCAATATTTTTCATCGAGCCACCAAAGCCTCCCATAGCGTGCCCCTTAAAATGTGTCAGAACAATCTCGGCCCGTGCTTTTCTCCCGCATGCAGTTGACTGCCACTTTGCCGTAAATTCCTTCATTAATGCGGTCATACAAGGAAATCAAATAAGCCGCGTCGATGTGTTTGGTAAAATACACATTGGCATGCGAGCCGGCTTCCGTGCTAGTATGCGTCAACACTGTACTGCCTGTAACCGGTGCTTGCGCAAAGGACTGGCCGAGTCCTCCCACTTGTGAAAGAGCTGCTCCAGCTACTACACCGCCGACAATCTTAAAAAAATCACGTCTGGAAACGTTTGCCATACAAAATCTCCCTTTTATTTCGTTTTTACATAAAAATACATCTGAAATTCCTTACACTATACACCTTAAAGTAAACTACAAGTCAGGTATTTTTCCTCACACTATGAAAAAAGCATCTTGACTTAGAGTATACTCTATGATATATAGTAAATATAAAAGCAGCCAATATGACGTACTACATAGCGGCATATCCCCATGTACTGCACCGTTTCTCAGTAATACAAAAAAGATTCCCGATACGGTATCGGGAGAAAGGAAATATCCGCATGCAGCCAGCAAACGGATAGAACAAACTTATGAAAATTAAAGAAGTAAGCGCATTATACCATATAACAGCCGATACCCTTCGGTATTATGAACGCATTGGCCTGATTCGCAACGTTCCGCGCACGCCCAGTGGCAACCGCGATTATACACAAGAAAACTGCAATGCCATTGCCTTTATCAAATGTATGCGGTCAGCCAACGTTTCCATTGATGGCTTATGCCGATATATGGATCTCTACCATCAAGGAGACCAAACATGGGAAGAACGCAAAGAAATCCTCCTACACGAACGAGACAAATTGACAACCCAAATGCAGTCCATTCAGCAAGCCTTAGAACGATTAAATAAAAAAATCGCCATGTACGAACAAGGAAGCGAATGTGCATCTAAATAACACCAAGAATGTAAAAATCCCCTATGGCCGCGTGTGCATGCTACATACAGCCATAGGGGATTATTCCTTGTAATTCAACGATACATTTGCTAAACTATAATCTATGAGGTAGTTCGATGTATTCGGTTTTC
>CALBLM010000065.1 GCA_937895695.1 uncultured Megasphaera sp. | reverse complement strand
GCCTTGGAGGCATGGTTGGCGTTGAATTTATCGACCCCGAAACAAAAGCACCGAATCCGGAACTCGTTACCAAGCTGGTACAAGATACAGCTAAACATGGTTTGTTAGTAGAAAATGCCGGTTCTCATGGTCAGGTTATCCGTTTCTTGGCTCCACTCGTTATGACAGATGAACAACTCGATGCAGGTCTTGCTATCTTTGAAGCCTCTATTCGTCGAGTCTTGGGCTTGGAATAGTGAATTGTTCTTGCTATAATACAAGCAGAAGATTTTGCGATAAAGGATGGTGTATATCATGGATACATTTATGCTCAAACCGACCGTATTGGCATACGATACGTGTAAAGAAATGGCCGAAGCCCTGCAAATTGGCGAAGGTGACTTGATGATTACGAATCAGTACATCTATGAACCCTATTTTGCAGATTTACATTTAAAATGTGATGTATTGTTCCAAGAAAAATATGGAGCCGGTGAACCGTCTGACGAAATGGCCGAAGCGATGTATAAAGATTTCAAAGGAAATCCGAAACGTATTATCGCTGTTGGCGGCGGTACGATTATTGACTTGTCTAAATTCTTCTCATTGAAGACAACGACGCCGATTTTAGACTTATATGATGGCAAAATCAAGCCGGAAAAAGGTCGTGAATTGGTGATCGTGCCGACGACATGCGGTACAGGCAGTGAAGTAACAAACGTAGCTGTATTGGCTCTCATCAGCCGAGATACCAAAAAAGGTCTCGCTGTAGACGAATTTTATGCCGATCAGGCCGTACTCGTACCGGAATTGTTGAAAACATTGCCGTATCGTGTATTTGCTACCAGCTCTATTGATGCGTTGGTACATGCTGTTGAATCTGCATTGTCTCCGAAAGCAAATGAAACGACAAAAATGTTTAGCTATCGGGCGATTGAAAAAATTCTGAATGGGTACAAACAGATCCGTGACCATGGCCCGGAAGCACGGATTCCGCTCTTGGCAGACTTCCTGGTAGCCAGCAATTATGCCGGGATTGCCTTTGGCAATGCAGGTTGTGCTGCTGTTCATGCCTTGAGCTATCCCCTTGGCGGCAAATACCACGTAGCCCATGGTGAATCTAACTATGCTATGTTTACAGGCGTAATGAACTGCTACATGTCCATTAAGTCTGATGGTGAAATCGCTGTCATGAATCAATTCTTAGCCAATATTTTGGGATGCAGTGTAGACAATGTATATGCAGAATTAGAAAAACTGCTCAACATCGTTTTACCGAAAAAAGCGTTGCATGAATATGGCGTAACTGAAGCCGATTTACGAGAATTTACGGACTCCGTTATGCTTAATCAAGGACGTTTGATGGCGAACAACTTCGTTGTCTTAGATGCGGATAAAGTGTATAGTATTTACAAAGCGTTGTTCTAATTTATATACCCATTAGAACATTGCCATAAACTCCAAAAATCTCCTCCAACCGACAAGGGACCGTGCCGGCTTGGAGGAGATTTTTGGATAGATAGTATATCTAGAAATTCATTTTAAAATATAATAAAAAGCGCACAGAAAAGTCCGATAACTGGCTTATCTGTGCGCTCTTTGCTTTGGCGGAGCGGGTGGGATTCGAACCCACGAGACCTTACGGCCTAACTGATTTCGAGTCAGCCCCGTTATGACCACTTCGATACCGCTCCAAACAATACTTTATTATATTACCATGGACTGTATCGTTCGTCAACTAGTTTTCTATGAATTCACTCGTTTTAGTGAGAAGTGAATTGTGAATTCATGCGAAAAAATACGGAAATACTAGTGCGAAAATTACGCTGGTGTGCTAAAATATGTAAATGATTAAATAGTGTATTAGAAAGGATTTGTTATGAGTTCGATTTTTTCTCCGCTGACTAAAAATATAGGGATTGATTTAGGCACCAGCACGACACACGTATTTGTTGAGGGTCGTGGTATTGTGTTGTCTGAACCATCTATTATGGCAACAGATGAACGAAACAAAAAGATTATTGCCATTGGGAATGCAGCTGAAGATTTACTGGCTAAATCGCCGGAAACGGTAAAACTGCATCGACCGTTGCAAAAAGGGGTTATTGCCGATTACGGCGTAACGCGGACTATGTTAGGATACATTTTGAATAAATGTGTCCGTAGTGTACAGCGACTGCGTATTATGGTAGGCGTACCAGCAGCTGCGTCCAATGTTGAAAAACGGGCGGTTATGGAAGCTATTTACCAGGCAGGAGCCAAAGAGGCGTTTTTGATTGAAACGGCAGCAGCTGCCGCTATTGGTGTCAATATGCCAATTTATGACCCTATTGGGAATATGATTATTGATATTGGCGGAGGAACGACCAATATAGCTATTTTATCGTTAGGCGGTATTGTTATTTCTAAATCCATCCATTTAGGCAGCCTGGATTTTAATGGTGCAATCCGAGAATACTTGCGGTATCAGTACGATATTGTAACAGATGATGATACGATTGAAGAAATGAAGATTACGAACGGTTCCGCTGTATTACCACTGGAAGACAAGGGCTATTATTTCTTGGGTCGTGGATTAGATGATGGGCTGCAGAAAGAAATGGCAGTCAAATCTAGTGAATTGTATCATGTCATTGGCCGTCCTTTGATGAAAATACTGGATGTAGTACGATCTGTCTTGCGAGAAACACCTCCGGAATTATCGGCAGATATTATGGAACATGGCATTGTATTAACTGGCAGCGGTGCTAAGCTAAAAGAAATGGAACAGCTCTTTGCACAAGAATTAGGAGTTCCCGTTATATTGGCTGCAGAACCGGAATTAGCAGTTGCGAAAGGAAC
>CALBLM010000064.1 GCA_937895695.1 uncultured Megasphaera sp. | reverse complement strand
AGTCTTTGTAACCCTCCATGTTGGACTAGGTACATTCCGTCCTGTCGAAGAAGAAAATATTGAAGACCATGAAATGCATAGCGAATTTTACAGTATTACCCAAGAAGCGGCAGATACGATCAATCAGGCCAAAGCGGAAGGACGTCGTATTATTGCTGTAGGTACGACATCGATTCGTACCTTGGAAAGTGCCGGTACAACAGGAACCTTGCAGGCTGGCTCCGGATGGACCAATATATTTATTTATCCGGGATTTACATTCCATATCGTCGATGCGCTGGTTACCAATTTCCATTTGCCTGAATCGACATTGCTCATGTTAATCAGTGCTATGTCGACGCGGGAAAAGATTTTAAAAGCCTATGAAACGGCTGTCAAAGAAAAGTATCGTTTCTTTAGTTTTGGCGATGCTATGTTTATACGATAGGAGGATATGACTTGGTTATTACGTACGAACAGCAAGCCGAATGCGACGGCGCAAGAGCCGGTATTTTGCGTACGCCCCATGGGACATTTAAGACACCCATGTTTATGCCTGTAGGTACGCAGGCTACGGTCAAAACGTTATCACCGGAAGAATTATATGATATGGGTGCCCAGGTTATTTTGAGCAATACATACCATCTGTTTTTGCGGCCCGGTGAACAACTGGTAAAAGAAGCAGGCGGACTGCATACATTCATGAACTGGAAACAGGCTATTTTAACAGATAGTGGCGGATTCCAAGTATTCAGCTTGGGACAAATGCGCAAAATTACGGAAGAAGGCGTAACGTTCCGTTCCCATCTAGATGGGTCCAAAAAGTTTTTATCGCCAGAAGTATCCATGGATATTCAAATGGCGTTAAATTCGGATATTGCCATGGCCTTTGATGAATGCATTCCCTATCCGTCGGATTATGAGTATACGCTGCATTCTACAGAACGGACGAGCCGCTGGGCAAAACGATGCCTAGATCATCATCACAGTGATACACAAGGCGTATTTGGCATTGTCCAGGGCGGCATGTACAAAGACCTGCGCCGTAAAAGCTGTGAAGATTTGGTAGATATGGATTTTGATGGATATGGTATTGGCGGCTTGAGTGTTGGCGAATCTAAGAATATAATGTATGATATATTAGAACATACGACGCCGTATTTACCAAAACAAAAAGCGCGGTATTTAATGGGCGTCGGCACGCCGGATTGCCTGCTGGAAGGGGTTGCCCGCGGTGTGGATATGTTTGACTGCGTATTTCCGACGCGTGTTGCCCGCAACGGTATGGCCATGACCCATACAGGACGAGTTACCGTGCGCAATGCCAAATATGCCCATGATTTCCATCCAATTGAAGAAGGATGCGGTTGTTATACGTGCCG
>CALBLM010000063.1 GCA_937895695.1 uncultured Megasphaera sp. | reverse complement strand
CTTTTTCATGAAAAGCTAGGAAAACTACAACTCTTATCTATTCTTTTTGCTATGACCGGTTTAGGAATCGCTATCTTTTTATTTGGACAAATCCCATATATTTCTCTCATTATCTGTGGGTCTTGGGCTTCCTATAGTCTGCTAAAAAAGAAAATTCAATTAGATAGCCAAGTGTCTGTATTTATTGAATCCTTTTCCATGGTCCCCTTTTCACTTCTCTTTATTGGCTGGAGTGAATGGATCGGCTGTGGTGCTTCCCAAGTATTTCATGGCTGGCAATATCTGCTTTTGCCGGCAACAGGTATTGTAACAGCTGTTCCTATGTTGCTGTTTACAGCCGGCCTAAAAGGTACACCCGTTACCATATCCGGCATCTGTATGTATGTAGCTCCCAGTATTTCCCTAATCATTGGTCTTCTCAGCGGAGAGCCACTAACACAGCCTCTTTTAGTAACGTTTATATTTACATGGATTGCTGTAGCATTGTACATTGCTGGTATTTTTAACATGATAAAAAAAATGAAATCAAAGGCACAGCAAACTACGATTTCTAAATCGTAATTTGTATCCATACGGGTAACATGCCTAAATAACGCAATACACCAAAAAGCCTTCTCTCGATATGGAGAAGGCTTTTTATTGTATATATACCTCATGAAAAATTATCGGTGCATTTTTTCATCAAGCCATTTGACAGCATCTCCCATCATATTCGTCGTAACAAAATGGCCTAATCCATCATATGTTAAAAATGTACTGGTAATTTTTTCATTTTTCTGTACTTTTGCCATATATAAATCTTGGGCATGATTATCGACAACATCATCAGCACTGCCATTCAAAGCTAATACAGACCGTCCTTCTAAGCGATGGGTATATAAATAGGGATCGATCGCAGCTAATTGTCTTTGCAAAAAGCGATAACTGCGCGGCTTATCAATATGAAGAGCTGCTCTAAAACGGCGTTCCGATTCATCCCACCATCCAGACCCATTTAAAGCGACAGCTGTACAAAATTCTTTATAATGTGTCATGACACCCAGTGCCGTGAATCCCCCCATGGAATGCCCCATGACCGCCAGTGGTACACCGGGGCGCCAAGAAGCTATGTATTTAAGATGCATCGGCACTTCGCGGATATTTTGAAAAATAGTCTGCCAAAATGCACTATACGATGAATTGGCATTATAATCAATCATTCCCCGTTCGCCATGATTCACAGCGTCTGGAATCAACACATCATAGCCATAGGACGCTAATATACGCCCCCGTACAGCTTGATATTCTTTTTGCGACGACCATCCGTGATAAAACAATACGACGCCCTTAGGCATATCACCGCTGCTAATTTGTAAACACGGTATTCCTTCTACATATACATTTTTTTCTTGAATCATGTCTATCCTCACCATCATTATCTATTTTTATTGCGCAGTGCCAATGGTTTATCCAATAACTCTGCCCACACCAGTCCGGCATATATATTTCTTGCTTCCAGCTCTATCCCACTCC
>CALBLM010000062.1 GCA_937895695.1 uncultured Megasphaera sp. | reverse complement strand
TACAGGCGGATCCATTCGGCAGCCTGCCGCATACTGCGGTGTCGTCGGACTCAAACCGACATATGGCTTGGTATCTCGCTTTGGCTTGATTGCGTTTGCGTCTTCATTGGATCAGATTGGCACCTTTACGAATGATGTCGAAGACTGCGCTATTGTACTTAATGCTATTGCCGGTCATGATGCCAAAGATTCCACGTCTATTCCGCAGGCTAAAAAAGATTATAAACAAGCCTTGGTGAATGACGTAAAAGGCATGAAAATCGGTATTCCTGAAGAATTCTTTGGCGAAGGCTTGGATGATACATGCCGTAAAGCCTTGGATGAAGCTATTGAAACGTATAAAAAACTGGGTGCCGAAATCGTACGGGTTAGCATGCCGCATATGAAATACGGTATTGCCGCATACTATGTCATTGCACCGGCTGAAGCCAGCTCTAATTTGGCCCGCTATGACGGCGTAGGTTTTGGCCTCCGTGTGGAAGGCAAAGATATTGTCGATATGTACATTAAGACCCGTTCCGAAGGGTTTGGCCCGGAAGTACAGCGTCGTATTCTTCTCGGTACGTATGTCCTCAGTTCCGGTTATTATGATGCCTACTACCTGCGTGCCATGAAAGTACGTACGTTGATTAAACAAGACTATGATGAAGCCTTGAAACAATGTGACGTTTTGCTAACACCGACGGCACCGGATGCGGCATTCAAGATTGGCCAGAACAGTGACAATCCGTTGGCAATGTATTTGGGCGATGTTTGCACGGTTACATTAAACTTAGCAGGTCTTCCGGGCATCAGCATTCCTTGTGGCTATAAAAACGGTCTTCCTATCGGTATGCAGCTTATTGGCAAAGCGTTGGATGAAGAAACGTTGTTACGCGTTGCCTATACGTTTGAACAGAATCGGACGGACTTGCGTAAACCGTTGCCAATGGGGGAGGTTGAACTCTAATGAAATACGAATCCGTTATCGGCTTGGAAGTCCATGTCGAATTAAAAACAAAAACAAAAATTTTCTGCGGCTGCAGTACAGAATTTGGCGCTGAACCGAATACCCATGTTTGCCCGGTTTGCTTGGGCCTTCCGGGTGTACTGCCAGTCCTCAATAAGGAAGTGCTCCACTTTGCTGTCAAAGCTGGTTTGGCACTGCATTGCGATATTTTGCCGTTCAGTAAATTTGACCGCAAAAACTATTACTATCCGGATTTGCCGAAAAACTTCCAGACGTCGCAGTTTGATTTGCCAATCTGCAAAGGTGGCTATGTCGATATTGAAGTCAATGGCGAACAACGCCGCATTCATTTGACTCGTATCCATATGGAAGAAGATGCAGGTAAACTCGTTCATAGCGGTGCAACCATTGACACATCCGATTCGACGTGCGTCGATTACAACCGTACCGGTGTGCCTTTGCTGGAAATCGTTGGTGAACCGGAACTGCGCAGCGGCGAAGAAGCACGTGCGTATTTGGAAAAACTTCGCTCTATTTTGCAGTATCTCGGCGTATCGGATTGCCGTCTTGAAGAAGGCAGTATGCGTTGTGATGCCAATATTTCTGTTCGTCCTGTAGGCAGTACCAAACTGGGTACGAAAACAGAATTGAAGAATATCAACTCCTTCAGCGGTGTACAAAAAGGAATTGAATACGAAGCTGTCCGTCAGGCACAAATTTTGGATGAAGGTGGCACGATTCAGCAGGCAACGCGTGGTTGGGAAGAAGCCAAGGGGATTACAGTCCTGCAGCGTGTCAAAGAAGGAGATAGCGATTATCGGTATTTCCCGGAACCAGATTTGATTCCTATTGAAGTATCACCGGAATATATTGAAGAAGTTCGCAAAGAATTACCGGAAATGCCTGATGCTCGTCGTAAACGGTTTATGGATGAATTGGGTCTTCCCGAATACGATGCTAACTTGCTGACATTGGAAAAACAGACAGCCGATTATTTTGAAGAAATCGTCAAAGACGGCGTCGATGCTAAAACGGCTTCCAACTGGATGCTCGGCGAATTTGCTAAGAAGCTCAATGAAGAAGGCGTCAGCGCGGCCAATGCACCGGTTAAACCGGCTGATTTGGCAGGCCTCTTGCAGTTGATTGCCAAAG
>CALBLM010000061.1 GCA_937895695.1 uncultured Megasphaera sp. | reverse complement strand
GAGGTTATCGTTGTAGATGACTGTTCCAACGATAATTCGCCGGAAGAAATAAAGAAAACGATTCAAGAGCTGCAGGAAGAAATGACCCGGAGCCGACAGGGCACTGACACGATACACGAAGCCGAAATGTCATCGCCGTCTTTTCGCGTGCGGTATCACTTACAGCCTCAAAACATGGGAAAACGGGAGGCCTTGGCTGTAGGTGCCCAGCTGGCGCAGCACGAATTATTGGTCTTTGTCGATTCCGACAGTTTTTTGGATCCCTTTGCCATTCGCAATCTTGTACAGCCTTTTCAAGATGAAAAAATGGGTGGCGTATCCGGTCGTACCGATGTAGCCAATACGTTTACGAACAGTCTGACCAAAATGCAGTCGGTCCGCTATTATATTGCTTTTCGCATACTGAAAGCGGCTGAAGGTATCTTTGATGCCGTTACGTGTCTTTCTGGCCCCCTTTCGTGTTACCGTAAAGATTTGGTATTGAAATATAGTGATGCTTGGCTGCATCAACGCTTTTTGGGACAAAAAGCGACCTTTGGCGATGACCGGGCTATGACAAACTTTATTTTGCGGCACCATCGCACGACATATCAAGATACGGCAATTTGTTCAACCATTGTACCGAATACGTATAAGGTATTTTTAAAACAGCAGATGCGGTGGAAACGTTCGTGGTTGCGGGAAACATTCATTGCCGCAACCTTTATGTGGCGCAAGGAACCTTTTATGGCACTTTCCTTTTATATGGGATTGATCGTGCCTATTTTGGCACCGGTCATTGTTGTCTACAATTTATGTTATATTCCCTTGGTACATCGTGTATTTCCGACGACATTCTTGGTTGGCATATTGATGATGGCCTTATTGATGAGCTTTTGCCAGTTGTTATTGCGGCGAAGTTCTACGTGGCTGTATGGCCTATGGTTTTGCATATATTATGAAGCCGTTTTGCTTTGGCAAATGCCGATTGCCTGGGTAACGTTTTGGAAATCTACGTGGGGAACCCGTATGACGACAGCTGATGTTTCTAGTCTGCTTAAAGCACACAAGAAAAAGAAAGATGCAGAAAGGAAGACGAAACCATGAAGACGCCGGTTATTGGAAATGAGCAGTTTACCAAACGAAAAAATCGTATCAAACGGATTCGGTATTTGGCACAATTCGTGTTCTTTCTATGTATTATCGGCATAGCTGTTTGGCTATATATCACGCAGCCCATATATAAACCGTATACCGATGAATCGCCCAGAGAAAACGGCTTTGTGGCCTTGTCATATTTTGGCGTACAAAAAACCGAAGGCAGCCAGTTACTGATTGGGCAGGATAATTTACGGGCCCATTTAGAAGCCTTGAAGCGGCAAGGATATGAAACGATAACGACGAACGATATAGAAGCGTATTATCATGATAACAAAAAATTGCCGGAAAAGGCATTATATTTGATGTTTGAAGATGGTCGCCGGGATACAGCTATTTTTTCCAATCCTATTTTGGAAGATCTCAATTATCGGGCTACAACCTTTACGTATCCGGAAAAATTTGATCGTCGAGATACTAAATTTTTATTACCTGATGATTTAAAGCGACTGCCTAAATATGGATTTTGGGATATGGGAACCAATGGATATCGACTGTTTTTTATTAATGTATATGATAGATATGGAAACTATCTTGGTGAAATGGATCCATTGATGTATAATAAAATTGCGCCGTATTTAGGACGTCGCTATAATCATTACTTGATGGATTATATTCGAGATAAAAATGGCGTACCCAAAGAAAGTTATGAGCGCATGAAAAAGCGTATATCCTATGATTATGAAAAATTGACCGATGTATATACGGAAAAATTAGGATATGTGCCGAAAGTCAGCGTGCTGATGCATGCCAATACAGGCGAGTTTGGTAATAATCCGCAAGTCAGTGCGGTCAATGCGTATTGGCTGCGAAAATTATTTGCCATGAATTTTAATAGAGAAGGATATTGTTTGAATGTGCCCGAAAGCAGCATCTATGATTTAACGCGTATGCAGCCCCAGGCATGGTGGCCTGTCAATCATTTGCTGATGCGGATTCAATATGATACGCATAAAGATATGATTTTTAATACAGGCGAAGCCGATCGATTCAACAAATGGAATCTGAAAAAAGGTGCGGCAGAATTTAAAGATCAGACGATTTATTTGACAAGTTTGCCCAATGACACAGGACGTATGATATTGAAAAACAGTGCCATGTATCCGGATGTAACAGTTACGACTAAGCTGCTAGGCAATCGAGCCGGTACACAGACGATATATCTTCGAGCTGACGAAGACTTAAAAAATTATATTGCTGTTAAGGCAAAGGGTAATGACCTCTATATTACGGAAAACAAGGATGGTACAGAAGAAGAATTGTTTAGCAAGTCGATTCCTGAATTGGAAGGCAAGCAACCTATTTCGGTAGATGAAGATAAGCATAATGCAGAAGTAACGGAACTGGAAGCCTTTTCCCGATATGCACCCTCAAAAGGCTTGGCAAAAGTATATACGAATCGCTTAAAAGAAAAAACAAAAGAAATGCCCAAAACGATTGCTGAAGGGGCGGAAGAATTCGTACCAACCATTCAAGTCAAAGACCAAGGTGCATACGATATCCGCATTGATCTGTCCGGTCAAAATTTGATAGTAACGTTTAATAACAAGCAGATTGCCAGTGTGCTAGTATCCCGGCATGAAAGCGGTATGATTGCCTTGGGAGCGACTTGGGATGATTTGGGGTGGCAGCAACGCAATTTAGATGATGACGTATATGATGCTGTATTTCGTGATTTTACGGTAAAAAATAATCATACAGATACGGTTATTTTTACGACAAAGTACGAAGGTTGGGAAAAAGTGAAATATACGACCCAAAAATATTTGGAAAAGGTAGTAGATTGGTTTGTACAACATTTATAAGAATGCATAAGGAGTAGGGCATGATGTGGAAAAAAAGTATGGCAACCATTCTGTTTTTTGTAGCAGTAAGTACATTTCCTGTAGAATGTGCTGCTCCCGGAACATGGATGCAGGCAAAGCCATCATTATATGCTTGGGTAGTGTATTGGGACCGTAAGAATGGGTTGACAGAATTTGCCAATGCCAAT
>CALBLM010000060.1 GCA_937895695.1 uncultured Megasphaera sp. | reverse complement strand
CGGTACGGTACATGATGAATCAGCCGTATCCCAGTCTGATTTATTGATTGGATCCTGTGGCGTGGCACAGCTTGTCATTCCGGGACTACCGGAAAATCATTTGCTGCAGCCCCATCAGTCGCCCCTGCTGAAGACGGGGGCTATGTTTTCCCAATTATCCCAGTTAATGAAAGCCATGTACATGTATACCGTAGATATATCTTGTGCGTCGGCAGAAGCGGCCAATTACCTGTTGCAGGCATTTCTTGTCAGTGTGTATCAGCTCTTGCAGCAGCGACAAGAAAAAAACGGGGCCGATGAAGACAATGAATTGGCTCGGCAAATTAAGACATTTGTGGACGAACATTATATGGAACCCCTTACGTTGGCAGAATTAGCTACGCAGTTTCATGTCAGCTCGTCGTATGTTACACGCATATACAAAAAAATATATGGTTATGCTATTATGCAGTATATCATGCGTCGCCGTATTGGTGAGGCGCAGACGTTGCTTATTGATACGAATTTGTCGCTTACGGAAATTGCCTTGCGCGTCGGTTATAGCAGTAGTAGTTATTTTCATGATATGTTTACGAAATTGACCGGAATTTCACCACGGAAGTATCGAGAAATTTATCGCGCTGTATAAATCAGTACAAGATACTGGAAGTTTTTTACCATACACCAGTAAAAGAGATAGGAACAGGACAAAAAGCTAGAAGTTTTTTGTCCTGTTTTTTTGTATACTCAGGACATAGAAGAAAGACTTATCAGAAGTATAGCTGTAAGGAGGTAATACATACATGGCGATACATATTACAGGGGCCCCTTGCTGCTGGGGCGTTGATGATGTCAAAAATCCGTACTTGCCGGCATGGCAGACGGTACTCAAAGAAGCAGGACTTGCTGGATATAAGGCAATTGAACTGGGACCGTACGGGTATTTGCCGCTGGATATTGATGTCGTAAGCAGAGAATTGGAAAAAAATGGTATTTCTATTGTTGCCGGTACTATTTTTGACGATTTACTGTCTGAAGAAAACTATCCTGCTGTCTTGAAACAAGTCGATGATATTTGTGCGATGATTACGAAGCTGCCTCCGTTGCCGGTTGAAGAAAGACAGCATGTTAAAACGCCGTATTTGACGGTCATGGACTGGGGCCATGACGAACGCGATTATGCAGCCGGCCATCCGGACAAGGCACCGCGGTTGTGCGAAGAAGATTGGCAACGCATGATGACACATATTCGAGGAATTTGCCGAAAAGCAGCTGTATGGGGCGTGCGACCGGTCATTCATCCCCATGCCGGCGGTTATATTGAATTTGCCGATGAAATAGAAAACGTCGTTCGGGATATACCTTATGAATTAGGCGGTATTTGTTTGGATACTGGCCATTTGCAGTACTCGAAGATGGATCCTGTAACATGGCTGCGCAAGTATGCTGATCGTATTGACTATATTCATTTCAAAGATATTAATCAAAGCGTATATGACCAGGTTATGCAGGAACATATCCGTTTTTTTGAAGCTTGTGCCAAAGGAGCGATGTGTCCTATTGGAACGGGAATGCTCGATTATCCGGAAATTTACCGTGTCCTGACTGAAGAAATTCAGTATGCCGGATATATTACGGTAGAACAAGAACGAGATCCGCGCAATGCCGCGACGAGTCTTCGTGATGTAAAAGCAAGCTGTGATTATTTGCATGGTTTAGGGTTTGCTTAATGGCGTATATATGGAGGGAAAACAAATGATTAATGGAGAAAACGTATTAGATCATCCTATTCGTTGGGCTATGGTAGGCGGTGGCCGGGGCAGTCAGATTGGCTATATTCATCGCAGTGCCGCTCTTCGCGATGCTTCGTTTCAGCTCGTTGCCGGTGCTTTTGATATTGATCCACAGCGCGGTAAAGACTTTGGCGTATCCTTAGGGGTAGATGCATGTCGGTGTTATTCAGATTATAAGACCATGCTATGTGAAGAAGCAAAACGGCCGGACGGTATTGAAGCCGTAACGATTGCCGTTCCCAATGGACTGCATTATGAAGTCTGTAAGGCCGTATTGGAAGCTGGATTACATGCGGTATGCGAAAAGCCTCTTTGTTTTACGACGAAACAGGCTGAAGAATTAGTTCATTTGGCTGATGAAAAGGGCTTGGTCGTAGGCGTTACCTATGGCTATGCCGGTCATCAGCTCATTGAACAGGCAAGGCAAATGGTACTGCATGGTGATTTGGGCGAAATCCGATTGGTCAACATGCAATTCCCTTTTGGTGCATATAACACGGCGGTAGAAGAAACAAACAGTGCGGCTAAATGGCGTATGGATCCGACAAAAGCAGGCCCATCATTTGTCTTGGGGGATGTAGGAACGCATCCGCTGTTTTTGGCAGAAGCCATGATTCCTGATTTTAAAATTAAAAACCTCATGTGTACAACAAAATCCTTTATTCCAACACGGCAATTAGAAGATAATGCCTTTGTGATTATGAATTTAGAAGGCGGCGGCCAGGCAACTTGCTGGGCATCTGCCATTAATTGCGGCGCCCTCCATGGACAAAAAGTACGTATTGTTGGCTCCAAAGCTTCCATAGAATGGTATGATGAACGGCCTAACCAGATGTCGTATGAAATAGAAGGACAACCGGTACAGATTTTGGAACGAGGTGGTGCCTATTTGTATGAAGAAGCGCGGGAAGAAGATCGTATTTCTGGAGGACATACTGAGGGATTATTTGATGCTTGGTCCAATTTGTATCGCCGGTTTGCCTTGGCCATGGAAGCGGCTAATACAGGAAAATCTTATACGCACTGGTATCCCGATGTGCATGCCGGCGCAGAAGGAGTCAAGTGGGTTGAAAAATGTGTAGAATCAGCGAAACATGGTGCCGTTTGGGTTGCGTATTAAGGAAAGATAACAATAAAGATTACATTTGACGTATACGTATTCGTGAAACAAATGAGCATCAATGATATGATACATTAAGTTGTCGATTGGGATTATCAATATATCGAATAGTCGCCCATCAGCTTACGACGAAGTAGTTGCAAAAAGATGCGTCAAAAGAAATTGGAGATATAATTGCCTGCGTATCGTGATTTGTTTTTCTAGATAAAAAAGAGTATTACAGGTGTGAAATCGTTACTTGGAATTTTCTTTTGCATTAATATATATTTAGAATGCATAACTTTTGGATACATCATACGAGTGTGTCATGTTACATAAAAATGCTTGCATATCATCTTGGCACTGTGGTATTATATACCCATAAAGAGCACGGGCTCGTAAATAATAAGGAGTGAGATAATTGGGCGTTACAATTAAGCAAATTGCCGAAATGGCTAATGTCCATCGCTCAACAGTTGACAAGGTTCTTCATAAAAGACCGGGTGTCAGTGATGAAGTACGGGCTAAAGTCCAAAAGATTATTGATGATGTCGGCTACGAAGTAAATCCTTTAGGAAAGGCTTTGAATGCACAGAAGCGCAAGCGAATCATTTCTGTCATTTTATTAGTTGTCGATGCTCTTTCAGATATTCATGAAGGCATTGAGCGAGCTTGTCAAGAAATTGAATCTTTGAATATTGAAGTTCGATTCAATGTGTTGAAGTATTTGGATGTCTGTGGTCAGGTCAACGCATTGGAAGACTGTATAACTGATCAGGTCGATGGGATTGTGATTACACCATTAAATCATCCTGATGTTTGGAAAGCAGCTGATCGGGCGATTGCAGCTGGGATTCCTGTAGTGACAGTCAATACCGATATCGTAAGGGAGAATCGCTTATGCCATATCGGGCAGGATGCCACTAAGGCCGGACGAACGGCTGCACGGATGATGAGTTTGCTGATGGCCCACCGAGGTCATATCGGTATTGTTGTCGGCAGTGCTCGTAATCTTTTAGCAGTAGATATGCGAGAAAAAGGATTTCGGCAGTATCTTGAGGAGAATGAACCGGAGATGACCATCGTCAAACGAATCATTACTCATGAACAGCCAAAATTAGCTTACGAAAAGACGAAAGAACTCTTGACGCAGTATAAAGACATTAATGGTCTTTTTGTCACTTGTGGTAATGTAGAGGACATTTGCCAGGCTAAGGATGATGTTTCCTGTCATCATATTCCCGTTGTTTGTTATGAACGATATCCTAAAATTATAAAGTTATTGAAAGATGGTGCTGTTTCATGTACCATCAGCAGCGACCTGATTAATCAGGGATATCAGGCTATCATGGTTTTGCGTGACTATTATATGTACGGACGTAAGCCTGAAGAGTATCAGTATATGGACATTGATATTTTGTTAAAAGAAAACATATGATAAAGTAGGCCCTTGCGGCTTATTTTATCACCCATTTACGAGCACGGGCTCGTAAAATAAAAACTAGGAAAAAGATGAATCGTATTGGTTTATTTTAAATATTTGCGAGCACGGGCTCGTAATCAAAAAAAGGAGACTTTATCATGGGAAAAAACACAACATTACAAGTAGGCTTAATTGGTACCGGGGCTATTGGCCGCACGCACATTGAACGCATTAACAACACGCTGCAGGGGGCAAAGGTAATCGCTGTGTCCGATGCATTTGCAGAAGCCGGTAAAAAAGTAGCAGCACAGTATGGCTGTCAATTTTTTGAAAAAGGAGAAGACTTGATTCACGATAATAATATTGACGCTATCGTTGTTACTACGGCTGACCCTTACCATGCGCAATATGTAAAAGAAGCGATTAAAGTGGGAAAATATGTATTCTGCGAAAAACCGCTGGCACCGGAACCATCAGTTTGCAAGGAAATTATCGATCTGGAAATGGCTGGCGGCAAAAAGTTGGTACAAGTCGGATTTATGCGGCGTTATGATTATGGATATCAGCAGTTAAAGAAATATATTTCTGAACGCACGTATGGTGAACCCCTTATGCTCCACTGCGCGCATCGCAATCCGACCGTTGATGAAAGCTATGATACGCCTATGGCTGTTGAAAATTCTATGATTCACGAAATTGACGTACTGCGTTGGTTGTTGGGAGAAGATTATGCAACGGCAGAAGTTCGATTCCCTAAGAAGACTCGTCATGCGCATGAAAAACTGCAAGATCCGCAGATTATGTACTTAACGACTAAATCCGGTGTTCGTATTGATGTTGAAGCTTTTGTCTGCTGCGGTTATGGTTATGATATTAAATGCGAAGTTTGCTGTGAAGACGGCATTATTTCCCTGCCGGAACCGTCTAATGCTATGATTCGTACGAATGCATCGCGGGTATATCCGATTTGCAAGGATTGGTCCGATCGATTTGTACAAGCGTATAACACGGAATTCCAAGAATGGATTAATGCTTGCAAAGCCGGCCGTGTTGACGGACCGACTGCTTGGGATGGGTATGCCGGTCAGGTGACAGCTGCTGCGGCATCAAAAGCACGAGATACCCAGTCTATCGTAACGATTGATTTGCCGGAAACACCAGATTTCTATAAGAAATAAAATCGGAAGATGTGAAGAAACATAGGCTATCTTGCATCTGTTGCTGTTTCTTCACGTCTCCATGTCGGATAAAAGGAAGGATGACATATGTGATGCAAGGGGAAACCATTGATGCTTCAAAAAAGAAATTTCTCTATTCGGTAATGATCACGGCAACATTGGGAGGCTTATTGTTTGGCTATGATACGGGCGTCGTAAACGGAGCACTTCCATACATGAAACAGCCGGATCAGCTTAATTTGACGCCGGCATTAGAAGGTTTTGTCGTTTCAGCACTCCTCTTCGGGGCAGCTATTGGTGCTGTTGCCGGTGGTAAAATTG
>CALBLM010000059.1 GCA_937895695.1 uncultured Megasphaera sp. | reverse complement strand
CATGCTGAAACAAAGCAATTCGTCTCTACAGACAACGATTACGATGTACAACAAATCTGGAATGCCAACGAAGACATTCGTTCGTTAAAATCCTTGATTCTCTTTGGTATGCGCGGTATGGCAGCCTATGCGTATCATGCATTGATGTTGGGAAAATCGGATGATACGGTCAACGCCTTTTTTATCAAAGGATTACTCGCTCTTGGTGAAGACGGCAGTATGGATACGCTCCTTCCTCTCGTTTTAGAAACAGGGAAAGTAAATCTAACCTGTATGGCCATGCTAGATGAAGCGAATACGACAGCCTATGGTACGCCAACACCTACAACCGTTCCTTTGACGATTGAAAAAGGCCCGTTTATTGTCATTACCGGCCACGATTTAAAAGATTTAGAATTACTGCTGCAGCAAACAGACGGCAAAGGCATTAACATATATACACACGGCGAAATGCTGCCGGCTCATGCCTATCCGCTTCTTAAAAAACACCCGCAGCTCAAAGGCAATTTTGGTACGGCTTGGCAAAATCAGCAAAAAGAATTTGACCAGATTCCGGCACCGATTCTCTTCACCACCAACTGTCTCATGCCGCCACGTAAATCCTATGCCGACCGCGTGTTTACAACCGAAGTCGTTTCCTATCCGGAAATCAAGCACATCGGCAGCGATAAAGATTTCACGCCATTGATTGAAAAAGCCTTAGAATTAGGCGGCTATACGGAAGATCATCCGATGACAGGTATCAATGGCGGTACGACTGTCATGACCGGTTTCAGCCATGGTGCCGTTCTCTCCGTTGCCGATACGGTAATTGACGCCGTAAAAGCCGGTGCAATTAAACATTTCTTCCTCGTCGGCGGCTGCGACGGTGCTCGCCCGGGTCGCAATTACTATACTGAATTTGTTCAGAAAACACCAAAAGATTCAATTGTTCTCACACTCGCCTGTGGCAAATATCGTTTTAACGACCTCGATCTCGGTACTATTGGCGGCTTGCCACGCCTCATGGATATGGGCCAATGCAATGATGCGTACAGTGCTTTAAAAGTAGCGATGGCCCTAGCCGAAGCATTCAAATGCGGCGTCAACGATCTGCCACTGACACTCGTTTTATCTTGGTACGAACAAAAAGCCGTTTGCATTCTCTTAACACTGTTATACTTAGGTATCCAACATATCTACTTAGGACCAACACTACCGGCCTTCCTTTCGCCGAATGTTCTGAATTATTTAGTTGAACACTATCATATCAGTCCTACGAGCACACCGGATGAAGATTTGAAAAAAATTTTAGGATAATCCCCTTCTTTTATACATAAGAAATAAGCCGAAATATGCATATCCCCCTTGCTATTTCGGCTTATTTCGTTTATATATACCAAAGACGGTTATTTCTAAAACAATGACTACTATACCAAAAAGGACGTGTTCTGTATGAATGATAGTATGATAAACGATGTGCATTCGTATATCCATGCGCATATTCAGGAGCTTATTGATTTAATCTGTACCATTTCATCTATTCCGTCCCCTACAGGGCATGAAGGGCAGAAAGCATCCTGGATCTTACAACAATTGCATGCAATGGGGGCTCATCAAGCTTATATCGACGAAGCCGGCAACGTGTTATATCCATACCAAATCGTTTCTACCGGAAAATTTCCACTCTACAACGCACATATCGATACGGTTTTCTCTCAACTCAATGCGATTACGCCACGCATTGAAGGCGACACCTTATATGCTCCTTCTTGCGGAGATAATAGTGCTGACGTTGCTGCATTATTATGGATAGCCCGCATGCTGCTGACGCTCCATATTTCATTACCTTCCGGTGTAATGCTGGCGTTTAACGTCGGTGAAGAAGGATTGGGGAATCTCAAGGGTATTCGCTATATTATGAATACCTGGAAAGACCGAATTGCTGAAGTTGTTGCCGTAGACGGCACCGACCAAGCGTTTGTCAATCGAGCTGTCGGTTCCCGTCGCTATGCCATTCATATTCAAGCCCAGGGAGGACATAGCTGGGGCAATTTTGGCAATACCAATGCCCTGGCAGTTGCCGCTGAAATCATTCATGACCTCTATCAACTGCAAGTACCGGCTATCCCCAAAACAACGTATAACATAGGCACGCTAACAGGCGGCACTACGGTTAATTCGATTGCAGAACAAGCCGATATGACGATTGACTTGCGCTCTGAATCCATGTCTTCCCTCACAGCACTGGATACGAATGTCACGGCTATCATACACCGCCATATATCACGTACTGTACAAATCACGCAAACATTGATTGGCAGCCGACCCTGCAGTGATGGCGTACTAAACGCGCCGCTGTATGATCGTATCTGCGCAATTCGCCACGCGCAAGGTCTTTCTACCACTTGGCGCACAGGTAGTACGGATGCCAATATTCCGCTCAGCATGGGCATCCCAGCTACGGCTTTCAGCATCTATCACGGGCAAGGTGCCCATACACGGAAGGAAAGGCTCTCCCTTTCTTCACTGGAACCGGGACTTTTGCAATTAGTCCGTTTGCTCCTAAGCAACTAACTACATCCGTTTATCATAGCTATGAGTATATATAAAATCCCCGTTATACAAACACGTTGTCTGTATAACGGGGATTTTTGTTGGAATTTATATATATCCCAATGAGATATGGATATACGATTAACGAGCGTTAGCAGCACCGCGGAAAATCGTGCCACGGCTTGCATCAACTGTTACAATTTCACCATTTTCCAATGTATCAACGGCATGCGCTGCGCCAACGATAGTCGGAATACCGAGTGTAATCGCTACGATAGCAGATTCACTAGTAAGACCTGCTTCTTCAGCAACAATCGCACTTGCCCGTTTCATGTAATCAACCCATTCCGGCTGGGCATTGCGAACAACCAAAATGCAGCCATCCTTAAAATTCTTTTCCAACGATTCTTGACTGTCAGCCACGCAGACAGGACCAATGGCAGAATTACGGCCAATACCGGTGCCGCGGAGAAGTACATCGCCGACAACTTGTACGCGAATCATATTGGTAGAACCTGCTTTTGCAACCGGCACGCCGGCTGTCAATACAACGAGGTCACCGGCTTTAATAAGGTCATTGTCCAATGCTGCAAAAATAGCATTGTCTACAACTTCATCGGTATCGCTTGCTTCTTTACCAATAATCGCCTGAACACCCCAATTGAGCTGGAGACGACGAACGATATTTTCATGAGGAGATACAGCAACAACCGGGCATTCCGGACGGAATTTAGAAATCATTTGTGCTGTACCGCCGCGTTCTGTCGAAGCAATGATAGCCGCTGCATGTAAATCTTCAGCAATTTTTACTACCGCTTTACCGATAGATTCGGTTGTTGTAGAAGATTCAGCATTTTCATCCTGATGGGCAGACGGTGTAAATTTACCTTCTGTAAACGTAGCTACACGAGACATCGTAGAAACAGCTTCTACCGGATACAAGCCACCAGCCGTTTCGCCACTAAGCATGATGGCATCGGTGCCATCCAAAATCGCATTGGCAACGTCACTAGTTTCTGCACGTGTCGGACGCGGGTTATTGCACATAGATTCAAGCATCTGCGTAGCCGTAATAACCGGTTTGCCTGCTGCCTGACATTTATGAATCAACATTTTTTGCAACGTCGGTACTTCTTCAGCCGGTACTTCGACACCCAAGTCACCACGAGCAACCATAATACCATCACTCATTTTGATGATTTCATCTATATTATTAACAGCTGCCTGACATTCAATTTTGGAGATAATCTTCATATGGCTGTTATGTTTTTCTAATATTTTACGAATGGTAACAACGTCTTTACCGCGCTGAATAAAGGAAGCAGCAATCCAGTCCATATTCATACGAATACCAAATTCAATATCTGCTGCATCTGTTTCAGATACGGCAGGTAAATTGATAGCAATACCCGGAACAGCTACGCGTTTACGGTCACTCATTTTGCCACTGTTCAGAATCTTCGTATGAATATCTTCGCCTTCGACACTTAATACTTCCAAATTAACCAAGCCATCGGACAATAAAATATGATCGCCTGCTTTGACATCCTGCGGCAATTCTTTATAATTCATGGAAGAAATCGTTTCATCGCCTTCGACATCGCGAGCTGTCAATGTAAATTCATTACCAGCTTCCATCTGAATAGAACCATTTTTAAATTTGCCCAAGCGAATTTCCGGGCCTTTTGTATCCAATAATAACGCAACGGGAATGCCCAATTTTTTAGATGCAGCACGTACCATATCAATACGCTGTTTATGTTCTTCATGAGAACCATGAGAGAAGTTAAAACGGGCAACATTCATACCTGCTTTAATCATTTTTTCAATAGTTTCCTGCGTATTGGAACTTGGGCCAAGAGTACAAACGATTTTCGTTTTTTTCAACATGAGGGAATTCTCCTTTATTTAATGATTTATAAATTAGTTTTTAGCAAATAATGCCATATCTTTATCTAACGCTGTCAATAAAATGCGAGCACTGGTAATATTCGTTGCCACAGGAATGTTGTGTACATCACAAAGACGTAAGAAAGCGGATACATCCGGTTCATGAGGCTGCGCCGTTAAGGGATCTCGCAAAAAAATAACTGCAATGACTTCATCAGAAGCAATCATACCGCCAATCTGCTGGTCGCCGCCTAATGGTCCGGGCTGCATTTTCTTTACAGTCAATCCCGTGGCTGTTTCAATACGTTTCCCTGTTTCTCCGGTTCCTACAAGAGGAAATTTTTTTAATACATTTTTATACCGAAATGCCAATTCTACAATATCTGCTTTTTTAGCATCATGTGCAATAACAGCTACATACTTTTCCATCTTTGTACCTCTTCTCTCTTCTCGACAACAACATCGCTCCCACTGGTACGATTTATGTCCCAGTTGTTAACTCTTCAACAATAGCCGATAGCAACTATCGAATACTATCTTCTGTTGAAATTGTACCGTATCCATTTTAATAATGCAAGCAGCAACCTGCTCTCGCCCTAACATAGACGAACGTATCGTTATATATCTTTCATTTTTTCCCCTACAATTTGGCATACGAAAAGCTTCATTATTATTCTCAATACTACTGTATTTTACTAGCTTTATATCCAAATAAAACCTAGTATTTATACGTATTTTTTTTATAATGATTTTTAAAATTCATCAAAAAAACATAGGAATATTCTTTACTCATAAAAAAAATTATCCTTCGTCACATTTCGTATATACTACGAAATATGCAAAGGATAATTTTGAGAATACATATTATTATATTGTACGTATAAATAACCTATCTTCCCACAGCAGCTACTATTTTAGTGGTAAATACGCCTTTTTATATGGGTCAAAACTCGTCCCAAGTGAATATATCATCAACACGTCTTACCAAATACCTACACGCAGCTGCGGCTGTACATACATTCCATCACTCACGGTAATCCCATATACTTGATAAAAGGCATCTATCGAAGACAAGGCTCCATTGACTCTAGCCGTACCGACAGGATGGGGATCCATTTGTACAATCATACGCAAAATCTGCGGTGTATACTTACTGGCAAAAACCGTTGCAAAATTATAGTATATATCTTTCAACGTTTCTTTATCACTACCCGCCAGTTCTGTCGCTACAGATAATCCTCCACAATCGGCAATGGCTTCACTTGTAACCAATTTGCCATTTTCATGCAGTTTATCATCGCCTACGACATACCGGTCATAGTATGGGCCAAAGGCTTCTGCCCGTTTTTGGAACGCCGC
>CALBLM010000058.1 GCA_937895695.1 uncultured Megasphaera sp. | reverse complement strand
GAAACTGCAAAAACGCGGCAATGTTATGATGGTTGGTGATGGTATTAATGATGCGCCCGTATTATCCCGTGCCGATATAGGGATTGCGATGGGAGCGATGGGTTCGGATGCAGCGATTGAGGCTGCCGATGTTGTATTGATGGATGACGATTTACTGAAGGTTTCAGCAGCGATTCGAATTGCCCGCAAATGTATGCGTATTGTATATGAAAATATATGGTTTGCTATCGGTATTAAAGTTCTTTGTTTGGTATTAGGGGCGATTGGTTTTGCCAATATGTGGCTAGCTATATTTGCCGATGTTGGTGTGATGATCTTAGCTGTTTTAAATGCGATTCGTGCATTATTTGTAAAAAATTGTATGGAACAGAAAATGATTCCGGCATCAGGCTCTCCAACGGTAAGTAAGGTTTCTGCATAAAACAGATATTCTATTGAACGTGCATAAAAACTTGAAAAATATGTATTATTGTGCTATGATAAAAAACGTAGATATTGGTATTCATAGTTTGGAGGATGCATAAAAATGAAAAACGTAAACAGTTTAGCTGATTTTACGGTAGACGAAGTCAAAGGTATCTTGCTGCTGGCAGAAAAAATTAAGAAAAATCAGAGTGCATACGCTCATGTGTTAGACGGAAAAAAATTGTATACATTATTTGAAAAAACATCCAATCGTACGTATTTGTCTTTTTCCATTGGCATGGAAGAGTTGGGTGGTCGCTCTTATAATCAAAAATGGGCAGACAGTAATTTTACGATTGGCGATTTAGGCAGTGAAGTGAAATATGTTTGCCGTAATGTTGACTGCATTATGGGACGGTTTAAAAAAGCAGAAACGACATGGGGATTTATGAACAATGCGACAGTGCCGGTTATTAATGGTTGTGACAACACATTTCATCCGACCCAGGCTTTGGCGGACATGCTGACATTATATGAAAAACTTGGCCGTTTTAATGCGAAGGTATTATATATTGGTGCTAAAAATAATACGTATAATTCGTTGAGCGAAATTGTTGCTAAATTGGGCGGTATGATGTACGGATTGACTCCGTTTAGTCAGGTCATGGCTGTTGGACAGGATTTTTATGATGATTTGAAACAGACAGGGCATTATATTGAACTGCCGACGGATATTTCTAAAGACGAATTAAAAAAAGTTGTTGCTGATGTAGATTGTGTGTATACAGATACATGGGTAGATATGGAATTCTTTACCAACCCTGCGTATGCTGAAAAGAAAGAATCGATTATTAATATGATGATGCCTTATCAGATTGATGCTGATTTAATGGCAGATACGGATACGATGGTATTCCATGATATGCCGATTCATCCGGGATTTGAAATTACTCAGGATGTAATGGATAAGCATTTGGAAACGATTTTAGATGAAGCTGAAAATCGTCGTCATGCAGAAAAAGGGTTGCTTGTATACTTGATTACAGGTAAATTAGATTGGTAAGAAGCAGCTAAAAAAAGATTTCGCATAGTGTATTCACTGTGTGAAATCTTTTTTTTATACTGACACTGCATTTTTATAGGATACTGAATTTCATTTTGTATTTGTGATGAATACTGTCCCGTGCAGGACGTTTTTCTTGACACATAAAAAACTATCCAGTACGCTATAGAGAGAAGAAAGGAGTAGTGACAATGAGAATTTTAGTAGCAATGGATGTGGATGCACGTCATAAAGCATGGTTAGAAGAAGCAGCTGGTAATAATGAAATCGTATATTGGCCGGTCCAGGGGGCTGGTACAGCAATCGTATCGCCAGAAGAGTTAGCCCAAGCCGATGTGATTATTGGTAATGTAGCAACTGATTTACTGAAATATGCTGTACGTTTAAAATGGATGCAGCTTCATAGTGCCGGTGCAAATACGTATTGTGTACCAGGGGTGATGCCTAAAGGGGCACAGCTTACCAATGCGACAGGTGCATATGGGTTGGCCATTGCTGAACATATGACGGGTATGGTTTTAGCAATGATGAAAAAGCTCTATACCTATTATGATAACCAGAAACACGGACAATGGCATGATGAAGGACAAGTTCATTCTATTTATGGTTCTACCGTATTGGTTATCGGATTCGGTAATATTGGCAGGGAATTTGGAAAGCGCATGAAGGCAATGGGAGCCCATGTTATTGGCATACGACGCCGCAGTGGCAGCGTACCGCCAGAAGCTGATGAAATGGGCACGATGGAACAACTGGATGCGTATTTAGCTAAAGCAGATATTATTGCATCTAGTCTTCCCGAAACAAAAGCAACATACCATCTTTATAATGCCCAGCGATTTTCAGCTATGAAACAGCATGCCTATTTTGTAAATGTAGGACGGGGCAGTAATGTCGTGCAGGAAGATTTGTGTCAAGCGTTGCGAAAGGGACAGTTAGCCGGGGCAGCTCTTGATGTGACAACGCCAGAACCGTTGCCAACGGATAGCCCTTTGTGGCAGACTCCCAATTTATATATTACGCCCCATGTTTCTGGCGGCTATCATTTGCAAGCTACACATGATCAGATTGTTCGTATTGCTGCGAATAATTTAAAACGATTTATAGCCGGGAAGCCTTTGGAAAATCAAGTGGATTTTGCAACAGGATATAAAAAGTAGACAATGTATATAGCGGTTTCGCATATCGGGTATAACTATAGTTATGTTAAGTATGTTGTTTAATGGATAAACAAACAATTCCGCATAATTTTTATACAATAACGACAAGAAACTCGCATGAAATATATGTACATGCGAGTTTCTTGTGTATTATAGTAATTGATTTATGTATGGGACCGTATGATAGGAATTGTTTTGTTTCCTTGTTCAGTATATATAGCAGTACCATTTGTATTATTGGTTATTAGGTCTTTTACTTTATTAGTTGATTCTTGGGGAATTTCCAAAGTAAATGTAACGGTGTCTGCAAAATTACGTTGGGCAATACGAATGTCATAGTCCGGAGCCAAACGTTCTATCATACTGACAAATGGATAAGATATACAAACGGTAAGTACATCATATGGCTTGTAATCTGCGATGGAAGCAGATTCAAGACCTAACGTTACAGTATGCCCGTAGGCTCGAATTAAACCGCTCGCCCCCAACTTAATACCACCGAAATACCTGGTTACAACAACAACGGTATTTGTAATGCCTTGTTTTTTTAAAACTTCCAGCATCGGTTTTCCGGCAGTTCCCGAAGGTTCGCCATCATCGCTGGATTTTTGAATTGTGCCACCGGCCCCCAGTTGATAGGCATAGCAGTTATGCCGGGCATCCCAATACTGTTTACGAATATAGGCAATATAAGCAGTTGCTTCGTCTTCTGTTTGTACTTCTTTGAGGGAAGCAATAAAACGAGATTTTTTGATAATGTATTCAGCAACAGCCTCTCCATATACGGATGTGATAAAAGGAACAGTCATATACGTATCTCCCTTTAGTATAAATATTTCTTTTATCATACAGCATTTTAGCACTTTTTACAAAAAAATATGCTTAGTTGCTAGATTCATCAATGTGCAGCAGTACTTCGATAGCATGTTGTTCTTCATCAGTTAGTGCGTGAATAGCACGGATAATACGGCTATCTTTTTCGGTAATGGAAGCGCAATACTTACAGTCATGTTCTGTATTTTCTACACTTTGACAGAACATACCAGGTCGGCCTACAAGAATACAAATGGGGATTTGAAAATAGTCTGCCATCTTTAATAATACAGAAATATCTGGCGAATATAAACCTGTTTCCCAAGAATATACAGCTTGTTTAGACATGCCGAATAAGGCACCGAATTCAGTTTGCGTCAGTCCTTTTTTTTTGCGATAAAATCTAATTTCTTGTCCTAATGTCATAATTTATACTCCTATAGTGTAACATAATATATATTTAACTTACTATATATCATGGCTATTATAATGTGAATATAAATTCTAGTCAACATTAAATTAACATATTTTAAAATCTTGTAAAAAAAATAGAAAAATCTATCTTTGCGTTACGTTATAATAATATTTTTTGTCCATATATCCTAAATTTATATAGTATACAATTTACCGATTAAAAATACGTATTTTTTGCAGAAAAATAACTGCATACGTGAATGGTACGAGCTGCTATTAATTGGTTAGTATGCTGTAAAAAACGCAGCTGTAAGACGTTGTAAGGATTCTTGATCTGCCGCCCCCATCAATTCTCGGACTGAATGCATCGCTAAAATGGGAATGCCAATATCCATCGTCCGGATAGGAAGCTGTGCAGATAATAAAGAGCCAATCGTTGAGCCACCGCGCATGTCGGAACGATTTACAAAGTATTGATAAGGAATATGGGATGATTGACAAAGGGCTGTAAGAATAGCGACTGCCTCAGCATCGCCAGCATACGATTGGCTGCAGGCTGTTTTGATAGCAATACCTTGGCCGAGAATCGGCATATTCGTGGGATCGCATTTTTCCGGCACATTGGGGTGCATGGCGTGAGCCACATCAATGGACAGTATAAAGGCTTGACTTTCATCTTCACGGCATTGTGCTGCTGTATATCCTAAGGATTCATAGATTGTTGTCAGGATCTGCGGCAGGATTTGCGATGCTGCGCCTTGTTTGGTATGACTGCCAACTTCTTCATTGTCAAATAAAGCGATGACATGAATTCCGTCTGGTTTATCAGGGGCGATTATCCCGGTCAAGCAGGCATATACGGACGTTAGATTATCCAGACGTGGCGAAGAAATGAATTCATTATGCAAGCCCATGATACAGCCTTCTTCTACAGGATATACTGTCAACTCGTAGGAGAGAATATCTTCAAGGGAACAATTGCAAATTTCAGCTAAAAAATCCATAAAGAACGAAGGTGATTGTTGAGCATCCAGTGTCATCAGAGGCAGCATATCTTTTTGTGGATTTAGCGTAATACCATCATTTATTTTTGGATTCATATGAATGGCTAAACGAGGAATCGTCAATATAGGACGACGAGCGTCGATAAATTGAACTTTAGGATGAAAGGGATCTTGCCCACGCAAAGCTACTTTTCCGGCTAGTGACAGCGGCCGATCTAACCATGATTCTCGAATCATACCACCGTAGATTTCTGTGTTTAATTTGCCGTATTCGTTTGTAGTGATAGCTGCAGCAGGTTTAACACGAAGACAAGGAAAATCAGTATGGGCGGCAGCAATACGTAAATGATGACGCGGATTTGTTCCTACTGTAAAGGCAATTAATGTCGAGCCGTAAATTGGGACATAGTAAGAGTGATTGGGAAGTAAATGCCATGGCGTTCCTAGTGCGAGCGGTGAGAAATGAGCCGATTCTAATATGTCGATGCAAGATTGTACGGTATGATAGGGAGACGTTGCGT
>CALBLM010000057.1 GCA_937895695.1 uncultured Megasphaera sp. | reverse complement strand
AATCACTGGAAGAGGCAGTAAAAGATGCTAAAGAATATGTATTCCAGGGAATTTGCCATGCCGAACCGATTGGCAAAGGGCATGGACCGCTCAATCATTTTTATGCCTATAACAACAGATAAAATATATCGCCATCAGTAGACAACGTGACATGGAGATACGTCTTTTTAGGAAAAAGAGGTAACGTATTTATGAAATATTCATTTAAGAAAACGATATTGGCAGCAACGACAAGTGTGATGATAGGTGTATCGGCGTTTGCCGCTTCACCGGCAGATACGTATCAAAACGCTGTCAATACGATGATTCATCATCCCCAAGGCGAATATACGATGCAAGTGCAAGCGAGTATGCCTGTCATCGGCACGGGAACATGTACAACGAAGGTGGATGTCCAAGAAAAACCCTTTGTCAGTAAAATAGAAATATCTGCGGCAGCCATGGGAAAATCTTCACCGACTGTACACGGATATGCCGAACAAGAAGGCAAACAAATCGTATACTATTACGATGGGCAGTATGCGAAATTAAATGCTAATGGGACAGATAAAACGACATGGGTAAAAAATACAATAGACTTAAAGAGTGCCGAACCGGTTATTCAGCAATTAGCAGGCCCTCATCATGTCCTGTCTGGCGTAAAAGATGTGACAGCGAATGGCAATGTCTATACTGTTACGTATGATATGACCAAATTGTATACACCTGGGGATGAAATACAATGGAAAAAACAAGGTGCCAGCAAAAAAGATATGGAAACGCTGAAAGATATATTGCAGGCATTGCAGCAGGCTGGCGACATCAAAGCCAATGTTACGATTGATCCCCAATCGAACCGAATTACTAACATAAATATACCGCTGACCGATCAGGTTCGCAGTGCCTTGGACGCTGCATGGAAACATAGCGATTCGGCATGGAAAGACAAGAAAGATATATTAAAATTCATTACCATGAGTGATGTGTCTGTATCGATGACATGGACGGAACTTCCACAAGGAATGGATTTATCTGTACCTAAGGATATAAAGAAAAAAGCAAAAGAATATAAATAACCCTTTTTGTTCATGAGGCAATATCATACCAAGACCGTGTTTTGGGTGATATTGCCTCTTTTTTATTATTTTATATGAATAAAAGTCATTAAAAACAGTATTTTTTGCTAAAAAAGTAGATTTTACACGAAAATTTTGCTCAATTCAGAGAAATTTTACTGCATATTATTGACATAGAAAGAGAAATAACGGAAAATATGAGAGAAGGATAAATCCAGTATTGTTCGTTATATCTGAAGACAGACATCCGTCCATAATAAAGAGCGGCTGGCAATGGATTGTTTGTCTACGAAGAAGCGTCTCTTTGGGGGGACTGTTTGAGGCAGTGAGAACGGATAAAATTTATTATGGGAGGTAACTATTTTGGCTAAAAAGGAAAAACTTATGGTCATTCCTTTGGGTGGTCTAGGTGAAATCGGCAAAAATATGACAGTTATCCAATACGGCAATGATATCATTGTTATAGATGCTGGTTTGGCCTTTCCCGATGATGATATGTTCGGTATTGATTTAGTTATTCCTGATATGAGTTATTTAATTGAAAATAGGGATAAAGTACGGGCTGTCGTCATTACGCATGGGCATGAAGATCATATTGGCAGTTTGGCCTATTTATTAAATGAAGTGAATGTACCTGTCTACGCTACGAAGCTGGTATGCGGCCTCATCGAAGGCAAATTAAAGGAAAATCATATTACAAATTACAAATTGAATGAAGTGCATCACGGCGATGAAGTGCAGATTGGTTGTATGAAAGTTGGGTTTATCCATACGAACCATTCTATTCCTGATGCAAGTGCATTATATTTCAAAACACCTGTAGGAACGATTGTTCATACAGGGGACTTTAAAATGGATTTGACGCCTGTCGATGGACGGCTGATGGATATCCATAAATTTGCCGATTTGGGGCGTCGTGGCGTACTATTGCTTATGTCGGATAGTACCAATGCGGAACGGCCGGGGTATACCGAATCGGAAATGACTGTAGGAAATGCGTTTCGGAAAGCCTTCCGGTCTGCCAAAGGCCGTATCATTCTAGCAACTTTTGCTTCTAACATTTCTCGTATTCAGCAGGCGATTAATACGGCCGTACAGTTTAAACGCAAAGTGACTGTATTAGGACGCAGCATGGTAAATAACGTGCAGATTGCCATTGAATTGGGATATTTGGATGTACCTGACGGCGTGTTAATTGAACCGGATGAATTAAATCGGTATCCTGAAGATCAAGTATTGATTTTGACGACAGGCAGCCAGGGCGAACCGATGGCAGGGCTTTCGCGAATGGCGTCAAATAACCATCGCAGTGTCAGCATTATTCCTGGAGATACGGTCATCATTTCAGCAACGCCGATTCCGGGCAATGAAACCGGTGTAGGCCGCACGATTGATAATTTGATGAAATTGGGAGCGACAGTTATTGCCGGTCGGGATAAGAAAATTCACGTATCCGGTCATGCTAGCCAGGAAGAATTAAAACTCATGCTTGATTTGATTCGGCCTAAATATTTTATTCCTGTACATGGGGAATATCGTATGCTCAAGAAGCATGGCGAATTAGCTGTCATGATGGGTGTCGATAAAGATCATGTTCTCATTGGCGATAATGGCCAGATTTTTGAATTTTCCAATCGCTCCGGCCACAAGACAGGCCATGTAAACGCTGGCCGTGTTTTTGTCGATGGATTAGGCGTTGGCGATGTTGGCAATATTGTCATCCGTGACCGCCAGCAGCTGGCAATGGAAGGGGTCGTTATCGTTGTCATGACATTGGCTAAAGGTACGAGTCATGCCTTGGCCGGTCCGGATATTGTATCGCGTGGTTTTGTGTATGTCCGTGATTCAGAAGAACTGATCAGCGAAGCCCATGATCGGGTAGCTGCTGTTCTGGAACGCTGTGAAGCGGGAAACATTCGCGAATGGGCAGTCATTAAGTCACAAGTGCGGGATACATTGAGCCGATATTTATATGAAAAAACACGTCGGCGTCCCATGATTTTGCCGATTATTATGGAAGTATAAAAATTATATATCATATAGGGACAGCGGAGGTATTTTGCCTCCGCTGTTTACGGTGATGGGACATACTGCTGACAGCTGTCAAGATACTTGGCTTGCTGCATCACCTACCATGACTGACAGCCTAGTTCGGTCATACCTTTTTGCAAGAGAAAGGAGAGGATTCTATGGAACAGAAGCGTATTACACCAATGACAACAGCCGGATGTTTTGCTGCTATTATGTTGATTTTAGCGCTTCTTAGTACGTATCTGCCGTTTTTTTCTTTTATCGGCTATTTTATCATGCCCATTCCCATGACTATTTTATTTGTCAAATATGGGTTGAGGCAAGCCATACTGCTGGGCGTTACGGCGGGCATTTTAATGGGTATTTTTATTGATCCGCTGACAGCAGTGATACAAATTGCCACATTTGGTGCAGTCGGCATTGCCTTGGGGGCAGGATTTAAAGAAAAATGGTCTCCGGCCAAACTTCTCATGGGAGTGACGGCAGCGTTGATTGGAACTGCAATTGGCTTGGCTGCTTTAATGTATGGCGTCATGGATGTCAATATCGTAGCTTCCCTAGGCGACGTGTTTGATACGCTGACGCAGGAAACGATGGAGCAATATAAAAACAGCGGCATGTCAGAACTGCAATTAGCGGAAACAAAAGCTCAGCTTGACGAAGTACGACGCTTGCTGCCGACGATGTTGCCGATGTTTATGTGTTTGGCCATGGCGATTATTGCCTATGTCAATGTAAAAGTTTCTCAGTTCTTTTTACAGCGCCTGGGATTTGATGTAAGACCTTTTTTGCCAATTCGTTATTGGGAAATGCCGCGTGGTGTGATATACTTATACATATTGGCATTGGTCATGAAATATTGGGGTACGACTCGTTCAATAGAATGGTTGAATATCATCGGAATGAATCTCAATCAAATGGCATTCTTTTTCATTTGTATTCAAGGCCTTGCCTTTTTATTTTATTTCCTCGACCGCCGCTTTCATATTAGCACAGGTCTGCAGGCTGTAATTATTGCGTTGTTTTTTGTAATGCCTGTTTTTTCCTATGCCGCTTTTATTATGGGGCTCATAGATATGATTGCCAATATTCGCAAAAAGCAAAGCATGACGTAACACGCAGGGGGCGGAAAAATGTTTAAAAAATTGCTGGCAAGACGAAATGAAGAACCTGTTTTTCTGATTATGGTCTTGCTGCTTGCTGTCATCGCCATATACAATTGGATTGTTGCATTGTTAGCGTTGATTCTGATTGTAGGCGCCTATGTATTGACGCGTAAAAATACAACAGAACGAAACCGGGAAATCAGTCAGTTCTTTGATGCGATTTCACAGAGTGTTGACCAGGCATCAACGTATGCAGTACAAAATCTTCCCATTGGCATTGCCATTGTCGATATGCAGTCTAGCCTTTGCTGGGCGAACAGCGTATTTCGCGATTGGGTCGGCGATATAGACAACGATCAAAAACTGGATCATATTATGCCTAACCTTAATATTGATAAATTTTGGGGGAAATTTGGCTATTTTTTTGAACATATTGGCGAACGGTATTATCGTGTTGTATACAAGTATTTGCAGACAGAAGGAACCGATGAAGATAATTATTTAATTTTATATTTTGAGGATATTACAGAAACAGAAATCCAAAAAATGAACTGTATTGCGTCGGTGCCTGTATTTTGCGATATTGAAATCGACAATATGGAAGAAGTTGCCAAAGGCATGTCGGCTGTACAGCAGGCAACGTTGTGGACCAATGTCAATAATTGTCTGCTCGATGAATTGACGGCAGTAGATGGTTTTATTCGTTCCTATGGCAATGAAAAATATTTTGCCTGCCTGAGCCGTAAGGCATTGGATACATTGAAAGAAGAAAACTTTTCTTTTTTGGAAAAAATCCGCATGATTCATACGGTGAATCGTATTCCGGTCACCCTTAGTGTCGGGGTTGCGGCTTTTCCGGAAGAAGTAATGACTGCTGGTATGGCTAATTTTAATGAGTTAGCTGATAAAGCACGAGCCGGGCTGGATTTGGCATTAGGACGCGGCGGTGATCAGGTTGTGGTGTATGAAGAAGATGGGTCGCCTCATTTTTATGGCGGCAAGACGCGTTCCGTTGAAAAAAATACGCGCGTGCGTGCCCGCGTAGTAGCGCAGGCGATACGGGAATTGATTGATACGAGCGACTGCGTATTGATTATGGGCCATGAACGGGAAGATTATGACAGCATCGGTTCTGCTGTTGGCGTAGCACATATGGCACGTCTTGTAGGAAAACCGGTTCATATTGTTGTCAGTAAACAAACGGACGCTATTTGTCGTTTGGAAAAACAGATACTCGATGTACCGGAATTTAAAGATTTGCTTATTTCGGCTGAAACAGCACAAGATTTATGCAATAACCAAACGTTGTTGTTCATTGTCGATACCCATCGGCCGGATATGACGGTTTCACCGGAATTGATAGAAAAAACAGACCGCCGTGTCGTCATTGATCATCATCGTCGTAGCAGTGATTTTATTAAAAAACCATTGCTCACGTATACAGAACCTTCCAGTTCTTCTACTAGTGAACTGGTAACAGAATTATTGCAGTATTATCAAGAAGATGTGGAACTGGCCAAAATTGAAGCTACTGCGTTATATGCAGGCATTATTGTTGATACTAAAAATTTTGCTGTACAGACCGGTGTACGTACTTTTGATGCAGCAGCGTACTTGCGGCGCAGTGGTGCGGACCCTGAAATTGTACGGGAATTGTTCAGCTTTGATTTTGATACCGTTCGGGATCGGGCTCGTATTTTGGCAGATGCGAAAATTGCCGATGGCATTGCCATGGCATCCTGCCCGCCGGGCATACAAAATGCGTCTATCATAGCGGCCCAAATTGCGGATACATTGATTAATATTGACAATGTTTCTGCTAGTTTTACGTTCTATGAATTAACGCCTGATTGCATTGGCGTCAGTGCTCGTTCCAAAGGGGATATTAACGTACAGTTAGTCATGGAAGCATTGGGCGGCGGCGGCCATCGGACTGTAGCCGGCGCCCAGTTAAAAGGGCGTTCTTTGATAGAAGCGCAGGGCGATGTCATGACGGCATTGCATGAAATCATCAATAAAAGTAAGGAGAATGATAAAGAATGAAAGTTATATTATTACAAGATGTCAAAAAATTGGGAAAAAAAGGAGAAATTGTTGAAGTATCCGAAGGATATGGTCGTAATTTCCTGTTACCGCGTAAATTAGCAGCACCGGGAACGGCTGAAAATATTAATGATGCGAAACAAAAACAGGCAGCAGCTAAACATAAAGCGCAGGTTGCGTCTGATGAAGCCGTTATCTTGGCAAGTCAGTTGAAAAAAGTAGAATTAACGATTCCTGTAAAAGTCGGTGAAGGCGGCAAAGTTTTTGGTGCGATTACCGGCAAAAATATCAGTGAAGCTGCCAAAAAGCAGTATGATATTGATTTAGACAAGAAAAAAGTTGAAATTAAAGAACCCATTAAAGCGTTGGGAACGTATGATGTTGTTATTCGCGTACATCCGTCTATTACCAGCGTTATTAAAGTTCACGTTGTAGAAGGATAAAACAGACCGGATGCCAAGAAGTATATTGGCAATAAGGGGATACTATGAAAGAATTATTGGATAAATTATTACAGCGCCATAAGTACTTGGAACCGACGGCGGAGGAAGAACTCCGCCGTCAGGTGAATGTGCTTTACGGCGCTTTTAATAGTCTGATAGGATCGGAAAAAATGGTACTACGGGCCAGCAAATATAAAGCCTTGTCGTATGTCCATTCAGAAGATCCGAAAAGACGGCTCGTAGGACTGCAGCGTCTTGTATATGAAGATGCATCGTATGATCGGATTCCGCAAGATGATGAAGTCATTCAGATATTAAATGAGTTAGAAAATATTTTGGCAGAAATGCTGGCACGACAAGCCGTAGAAGACCGGCTGGAAAAGAAAATTTCCCAACGCATGGAAGAAAAACAGCAGGAATATGTGCAGGAAATTAAGATGCAGCTGATTAAAGAAGAACTGCATGATGTAGAAACGCCGCAGTCTCAGCGAAAACTGGAAGAACTCAAGCGATTGGATACGATTCATTTGAATGAATCCATTATGCAGCGTGTCCGTCCAAGTAGACTGCAAGATGTTGTTGGACAAGAACGAGCCGTAGAGGCTATGCAGAGCAAATTGGCTTCGGCCTATCCGCAGCATTTACTGTTGTATGGACCGCCAGGCGTCGGTAAAACAACAGCGGCTCGTATTATTTTAAAAGAGGCCCAGCGACTGCCGTTTACGCCGTTTGGCCCGGATGCGCCGTTCATTGAAACGGATGGGACGACGCTGCGTTGGGATGCCAGAGATATGACAAATCCGTTGATTGGATCTGTTCATGATCCGATTTATCAGGGAGCACGGCATGATTTGGCAGATACGGGTATTCCGGAACCGAAACCAGGACTGGTTACGGAGGCCCATGGCGGTATCCTTTTTATCGATGAAATCGGTGAAATGGATCCGCTCCTGTTAAATAAGTTGCTCAAGGTATTGGAAGATAAGCGAGTACAGTTTGAATCGGCTTACTATGATGAAGACGATCCGAATGTACCACAATATATTAAGAAATTATTCGCTGAAGGCGCACCGGCCGACTTTGTTCTCATCGGGGCGACGACGCGAGATCCGTCGGAAATCAATCCGGCTATACGGTCCCGTTGTGCGGAAATCTTTTTTGAACCGCTAGTACCGCAGGATATACAGCAAATTGTAGAACATGCAGCAGCAGATTTACAAGCTACCTTAGAAGAAGGGGCAGCCCAGCTTATCAGTACCTTTACCATTGAAGGCCGTAAAGCCGTGAATATTTTGGCCGATGCCTATGGCTTGGCGGTCTATCAATCAGGCAGTAATGACCATGTTGTCATTACAAAACAGCATGTACATCGCGTCGCGCAAATCAGCCGTCTCGTGCCGTATGTAATGGAAAAGGCATCGTCTACGCCGGCTGTGGGAAAAGTATTTGGCTTGGGTGTTTCCGGATATTTGGGTTCGGCTATCGAGATAGAGGCCGTAGCCTTTCCGGCCCGTTCTCCTGGTAAAGGCTATTATCGCTTTAATGATACAGCCGGATCGATGGCCAAAGATTCGATGTTTAATGCTGCAGCCGTAGTCCGCAGTATTACGGGAAAAGAGTTGTCCGACTATGATGTCAATATCAATTTCGTCGGCGGTGGTAATATTGATGGCCCGTCAGCAGGCTGTGCGATTACGACGGCATTGATTTCAGCCATTACCAATACGCCGGTGCGGCAGGATTTGGCCATTACAGGCGAAATTTCCGTCCAAGGCAATGTAAAACCTGTTGGCGGTGTATTTGAAAAGGCATATGGTGCCAAACAGGCCGGCATGAAAGGAATTATTATTCCCAAAGAAAATGAACAGGATATTCCAGAACACCATCTATCCCTGCAGCGGTACACTGCTGTAACGATACGCGACGTATTAGACTTGATGTTGGTAAAATAGGAGAGTTACGTTATGGAACAACGTATTCCACCGCAAAATGTGGAAGCAGAACAAGCCGTCTTGGGAGCGATGATGCTGGACCATAATGCCGTCATTGTGGCGATGGAAAAGCTGACTCCCAATGACTTTTATCGGGAAGTGCATCGCACTATTTTCGAGGCGATGGAACATCTGCATCATGAAAACAAAGAAATTGATGTTATTACCCTTCCGGAAGAATTGCGTCGCATGAAAAAACTGGAGGATGTTGGCGGCATCGAATATATTTTGAGTTTGCCGAATCTCGTTGCCACGGCAGCTAATATTGAATATCATGCCAATATCGTTGCAGAAAAAGCATTGGCTCGCAATTTGATTACGACGTGTACCGATTTGACGGCAGCTGCCTATGATGGCGAAAAAGAACCGGAAGCGTTGCTAGATGATGCAGAACGAAAGATTCTGCAATTATCGGAAAATAAAAATCGCGGTGATTTTTCACCGGTTGGTGCCGTCGTAGAAGAAACATTAGATAAGATTACGAAGCTCTATGAAAATAAAGCCGGTCTTACCGGTCTGCCAACGGGGTTTCGAGATTTAGACCGCATGACATCGGGACTGCAGCCATCTGATTTGATTTTGGTAGCCGCTCGCCCGAGTATGGGTAAGACGGCGTTTACCCTGAATATTGCACAAAATGTCGGTGTGCGCCAGCACAAGACGGTTGCGTTCTTTTCCTTGGAAATGTCGCAGGAACAACTGGTTCAGCGTATTTTATGCCAAATTTCCCATATCGATTCACAAAAATTGCGTACAGGTCAGATCAATAGTGATGAAGAATGGACTCGATTGACCGATGCGTGCGATAAACTGTATCAAGCACCGATTTACATTGATGATACGCCGGGGATTTCTGTTGCCGAAATGCGTTCGAAAGCGAGACGGCTGAAATCAGAACATGGGTTGGATCTCATTGTTGTCGACTATTTGCAGTTAATGCAGGGACGCAACGCGGAAAGTCGTCAGCAAGAAATTTCTGAAATTTCACGTTCCTTAAAGGCCTTGGCCAGAGAATTAAAAGTTCCTTTAATTGCCTTGTCACAGCTGAGCCGAAGCGTAGAAAGCCGACAGGATAAACGGCCGATGCTCAGTGACCTTCGTGAATCGGGTGCCTTGGAACAGGATGCGGATATTGTATCGTTCCTTTATCGAGAAGACTATTATGATAAAGAAACGGAAAATCAGCATATTACAGAAGTTATTTTAGCAAAACATCGTAATGGGCCTGTCGGGTCGATCAAGTTATATTTCAAAGGGGAATATACGCTGTTCCTCAATTTGGATACGACCCACGAAGACCATGGATAAATAGAAAAAGGGATCCTTCTTGCCAACATGTCATCATGGGGCAAGAGATGTCCCTTTTTTTGTTCAAGGAGAATAAGATGGAAAATAAAAAGAAACTACGCATTGCTGCTGTTGTTACAGTCTTCTTATTTATTGTTGTGATGATGGGCGCTGTCCTTTCACAGACTCGTTGGGGGCGTCAGTCTGTAGGGGCCTTGTCTAACGAAAAAAATGTCGCCGTGATTCGCGTCAGTGGTCCCATTGTCGGCGGCGATACGGAATCGATGGGATTAGGAAGTACGTCTTCTACGACGTCCGGCTCATTAATGAGACAATTTCGTAAAGCACGGAAAGATGACAGCGTAAAAGCCGTACTCCTTCGCATCGACAGCCCTGGCGGCAGTGCGGCGGCTACACAGGAAGCAGCAGAAGAATTACAGCGTTTGAAAGAAGCCGGCAAACCTGTCGTGGTATCTATGGGAGATACAGCCGCATCTGGGGCCTATTGGCTGGCAGCATACGGGGATAAGATATATGCCAATCCCTCGACAATTACCGGCAGTATTGGCGTTTATATGTCGTATTATGATGTTCAGGGATTAAGCAAAAAACTCGGCGTAAATGAAGAAAAAATAAAGTCTGGCGCTCATAAAGATATTTTTTCTCCTTTTAGACCGATGACAGAGGAAGAACGACAGCTTACGCAGACCATGGTCGATACGATGTATGAACAATTCGTAGATGTCGTGGCAAGCCAACGACATATGGATACAAAAACCGTACGTGCTTTGGCTGATGGTCGTGTCTTTACGGGAAGCCAGGCGAAAGAAGCCGGCCTTGTCGATGAAATGGGAAATTATTATGACGCCTTGGCGTATGCCGGCCAATTGATACAGGCACAGCCGGATCATGTATCCACGATTACGTATGGAGATGAATTTTCACTACGGCAAATCTTGCAGGGACATGTATCATTGTTTCCGTTCATGCAATCTGCCTTTGGCGCACGACAGGATATACCCCTTCCGTTATTGATACTGAAAGGAGTGTGGCAGCAATGAAACAGTATATAGAAAAAGCGATGGTCTTAGCATATGGGTTGGTAACGGCCCCTAAATCGACACTGACATGTATTACGAAAGAACAACGCCTGTACGAAGGATGGATATTGTGGTTTTTATCCACGTCGTTATCTGTTGTTTCCGTCTGTATACAATGGGAACGGTCCAGTCTATGGCTGCTGGCAGGTATATATGGCGGCGGTGCCGTCGTACTGCTGATAGAAGCGGCTCTGCTGCATGGTACGGTACGTATGCTTGGCGGTCAAGGCTCGTGGAAAGGCTGCCTGGCCGGTATCTGTTTTTGCGGCATACCTGCCAATATCGGCACTCTGGCAGGTACCTTTGCCTTTATTTTGCCGGAAAGTTTGGTAGGACTTGTTGTCTTTTTCTCAGGCCTTTGGATGCTGGCTTTGGTTGTGATGGCCTTGCGAGTGAATTATGACATCGGAATAGGACGCAGCATAGCCGCCGTTATACTGCCCATTGTATTATTGGCCGGTGTATTTGTTTTACTTTGCATTTATGTCGTTATTTCCGTCACCTCCCTGTTTGCGCCGTTCTAAACAATCCATGTTGCGCAGCAATGTTTTTTTGCCGCGCCAGGCAAAGGCACGCGTTCCAAAGGTATGCTGAAATTGTTTATTAGACAAGGTTTCGACTTCGTCTCTCGTGAGAACGGAAATGGTATCTTGTCGAAATTCGGGAATCGGCGTCAACGGGACGGCTTGATTTAAGGGACATACGTCTTGGCAGACATCACAGCCGAAAATAAGCGGCGTCTTGCACATTACGTCTTGTTCAGGCAGCGTAAAGCTGCCTTTTTTTTGTGTCAGATAGGATTTACATAGCCGGTAATCGTAGGTATTGGAAGAAAAACACTGGCCCGGACAGGATGCATGGCAGGCGCCGCAATGAAGACATTCTTTGTCAAGGGGGGGATCGGGCTGAAAAGAAAGAGTGGTTAAGATACTGCCGATGAAGACATACGATCCATAGGTTTCATTAAAAAAGCAATGATTATCTCCATAAAAGCCAAGTCCTGCCTGATAAGCCAGCCAGCGATCCGCTAAAGGTGACGTATCGACAATGGCTGTATGCTGACTGTGGGGGTAGTGGGTGTCCAAATATGTCATGAGATGTTCTAAATAGCGATGAACGATGGGATGATAGTCGTGACAGCGACAATAATGAGATAAATTGGACTGAGTATCACGGCCATTGTAATAAGGAAACAAAATGACAATAATGGACTGACAATCTGGAAGCAATGAAGACGGCATATAGCGTTCTGCCCCTTGGCCAGCGGCTAACGGACAAATGCGGGCGGTGTCGATTTGCGAGGGTATAGGAAGCTGTGCTGGGGCAATGCCTAGACAATCCAGATGTAGTGAAGCGGCAAAGGCTTTTAAGGCAGTTGATTCTATCATGATATATAAATTCTCCTAAAAAAAGTTAAAAAAATTTAAAATACCTCTTGCAATTTACTATACAGTATAGTATACTATCCAAGTCAGCGGTTTTAAAGAACTTTTTGAAGCGGCTTGGAGAAAACATGAAAATAAATTTCTCAAGAGCGTTCAAAAAGAAATAAAAAAACTTCTGAAAGTGCTTGACAGAACGAAGTGCTTCTGATAAAATAAATTACGTTCCGTTAAGCAAACGAAACAAACCGAGCCGACGTAGCTCAATTGGTAGAGCAACTGACTTGTAATCAGTAGGTTGTAGGTTCAAGTCCTATCGTCGGCTCCAAACTTCTGGTGGGGTTCCCGAGTGGCTAAAGGGAGCAGACTGTAAATCTGCCGGCGACTGCCTTCGAAGGTTCGAATCCTTCCCCCACCACCAACTTTTTCATCGCGGGGTGGAGCAGTTGGTAGCTCGTCGGGCTCATAACCCGAAGGTCGTAGGTTCAAGTCCTACCCCCGCAACCATGTTAATACATTACTTTATATAGATATGCTGATATAGCTCAGTTGGTAGAGCGTATCCTTGGTAAGGATAAGGTCACCAGTTCAATCCTGGTTATCAGCTCCATGGCGGCTTAGCTCAGTTGGCTAGAGCAAGCGGTTCATACCCGCTGTGTCCGGAGTTCAAATCTCTGAGCCGCCACCAAACCACGATGAAAAGAGTTCTCTGAAGAGAGCTCTTTTTTTATTTTTATATTTTTAAAAGGTATTTCGTGGTATGAAAGGTCCATGCTGCTTCACGTGGTTCCTTACGTATACGTATATATGAAAAGATATGATGACCATATATATGCCATATGATCATTCTAATATATAGGTAAGGAGAGTGGGACAATATGCTTCTGCATGGTGTCATACTTTCTTCTAGCGCTCCTTTGATGGAGCTGCTGCGGACTAGGGAGAGCTTAAGTGGTATAAGGCACCGGGGG
>CALBLM010000056.1 GCA_937895695.1 uncultured Megasphaera sp. | reverse complement strand
CAAATGGCATGACGCATTTTCATCAAACAAGGTTTCATAAAACAGAATATTCGATAAAGAAATGGGAGAATGATACGGAATCAAAGCGACTTCACCGAGTCGGCAGGCTCCATCGTCGATGGTAATGAGCTTTTTCAATACGTCTTCGCCGACTTCGGCATGGGCGTCAATAACTGTACCGTTTTTGAAAGTTAAGTGGAATTTGTCGATAACATTGCCATTGTATACGAGGGGTTTTGTACTGTAAACTACACCGTTTACATTGTCTGCCTGCGGAGCAGAATAGACTTCTTCTGTCGGAATATTGGCGTTAAATAAGATATGACTGCCCGATTCTTCAGCACCGCCTTGCCAAATGTGATGGTTTGGCAAGCCAACAACAAGATCTGTGCCCAACGCGTTGGTATAATGCAGACTCGTAAAATGCTGTTCCGTCATCCATTGGCGGCGTTTGGCAAGCATTGCTAAATGGGCATCCCAATCAGCTAACGGGTTTTTACCGTCCGCACGGGATGATTGCAGGATTTGTTTCCATAAGGATTCATACGCTTCTTCCGGCGAAGCATCGGGGTACAACAGCGAAGCCCAAACGGTACTGGGAACAGCAGCGACGAGCCAGGTCGTTTTGGAAGCCATCATGCCATCGATATATTCTTTTAAAGCTGCATTTTGCGCTTTCTGCCAAGCGAATATTTTTTTTGTATCAATGCCATTCATCAAATAGGGATTAGCAGAAATAAGACTCAAAAAGGCCGCGCCTTGATGATAATAATGCAGGCTGAAATCACGCCGCCAGTCCGGCAGAGATTCAAACTGTTCCTGCGATTCATATTCATAGCGAAGACGAGCCATATCATCGCACCGCCAGTTGCAGACGACTTGAGAGGCACCGCATTCATATGCTTCTTTGGTAAGGATGGTAACAAATGAACTGCTTTCGACAGGGGCATTGATGACGAGAATTTGATTTTTTTGTAAATGAATACCCTTTTGTAATAATACTTGGGCATACGCGTGTAATTGTTTTTCTGTTGGCATAGAAACCATTCCTTTCGTATATGATTATCCTTGGGCAAACGCAGTGTGTCGCCAAAGACGGTAATTGAGGGCACTAGCATTAATTGCCAGACTAATAACGAGACTAAGCCAATAGCCATAAGGACCGTAGGAGGTCAAGTGGGCACAGGCATATCCCATGGGAATACTAATGAGCCAATACGTGACAAAGGCAATGTACGTAATAATTTTGACATCTTTATAGCCGCGAAGAATCCCCTGAACCGGCGTGCCGGCGGCGTCAAACAAGGCAAAGAGGACAGCAAACAACAAAAACGTGCGAATTGCGGCAAATGTTTCGATGTCATTTGTGAAAATATGCGCAATCGGTTCGAGAAAAAAATAGGTAGCCGCAATCGTAAAGATGACGATAGTAAATGCCGTACATTGCGATAAGACGGCATACTGTCGGGCACCAATGAAATTTTTGGCACCGACTTCATAGCCAATGACAATGGTAGCTGTCAGACTGATGCTCCAAGGCATTGTGTATGTAAATGTTGCATAGCTGATAGCGGCCTGGTTTGCGGCTAGGTAAACTGTACCAAATTCTGCCATCAAGAGACCGACGATGCTAAACAGACTGGTTTCACAAAAGATGGCGACAAAAATAGGCAGACCGAGTTGGAGTTGATGATTGCAGTATACCCAGCGGAATGGACGCATGCGAGTCCAAATATGATACGACCGAAAGGGTTCTTTCCACTGCAATACGGCGATAAATAAAAACAGGGAAATCCAAGCGGCAATCGTAATGGCATATCCCGTACCGATACCGCCCATGGGAGCGATTCCTAAACCACCGAAAATAAGCAGGCGGAATAGAATAATCGTCAACACCATATTCGTGACAATAATCGCCATGGAAATATGCGTCATGCCATGAGCATCTACGATATAACGGAGCGTAGCCTGTAAAAACAGTGGCAATACACCTAATGCCAAGGCAAACAAGTATTCACTGGCAATGTGGTGTACAGCCGGTTCCAATCCCATTATATTCAAAAATGGGGGCAGCAGTAGATAACCGGCAACAATCGTGACGATAGTAAAAAAAATCGCAATATAGATACTTTGCATGATATAGATGGGAATGCGACTTGTTTTCTTAGCACCGCGAAGTTGTGAAATAATGGGGGATACGCCAAAAAAGATACCAGAAATACCGGCAAAGACGGGAAACCAAATGTTGACAGCCACAGCAACACCGGCCC
>CALBLM010000055.1 GCA_937895695.1 uncultured Megasphaera sp. | reverse complement strand
GATCCCCCATACGACGAATGGCATCACTCGATGGACCAATATAGGTAATACCGGCAGCCGCACACGCATCGGCAAAGTCAGCGTTTTCTGATAAAAAACCATATCCCGGATGGATAGCATCGGCTCCCGTCTTTTTGGCGACCGTCAACAAAGCCAAACTATTCAAATAACTTTTCGTCGAAGGCGCTGGACCAATACAATACGCTTCATCTGCTTCTAATACATGAGCAGCTTGTGCATCTGCTGTAGAATATACAGCAACTGTACGAATATGCAGTTCTCGGCATGCCCGAATAATACGTACTGCAATTTCCCCCCGGTTGGCAATCAATATTTTTTTGAAATGTCCCATGGTCACACCTCTACTTGCATTGTACTTTAAACAACGGTTGTCCATATTCTACAAATTCACCATCTGCAGCAAGTATTTCCGTAATTTTACCGCACCGGTCAGCAGGTACTTCCGTAAAGACTTTCATCGCTTCCAACACGCAGACCGTTGTATCTTCCGTCACTTCTGAACCAACATGAACAAACGGATCTTCCCCCGGATGGGCTGCCAAATAAAACGTGCCGACCATGGGAGCTGTAATCGTTTCTTCTTTCGTGCTCGTCGGTACCGAGGCAGTCGTCTGTTTTGCTTCTTCCTTTTTAGGTACGGAAGAAACCGCCGTTTCTTCCATTGTCATTTCTATGGTCTGTTCTTTATCCTTCACCTTTAATGAAGTCAGCTTAGATTGTTCAAATAGATGAATCAATTTTTCAATTTCTTTAATATTCACAATATATCCTCTCCATCTCCTGCCACGGCAGTATCAATATATATTATACGGAAAACTTATACGGAAAACTTACATTGAATATATACGGCTACATGCTGCATATATTCTTCCCGTTTCATCCATAATTGTTCGGCGTCTTCCGGCGTAATCAAGGAAAAACGTAATGATTCTCCCGGTTTGCATTGAGCTAAACGTCCCATATCCGCCATCGCTACTTGCGCAATTTTAGGGTATCCTGCCACAGTTTGATGATCCGCCATCAATACGATAGCCTCACCGCCTGCAGGTACTTGAATAGATCCTTCGACAGCTGGTTCTGAAATCATTTCCCGCGCCGTTTTCAGCTGGAGTACGCCGCCCTGCAGGCGATATCCCATACGATCGGCCTGCGTAGTAATTTGAAAGGTATCATGGACTAAACTTTCATGACTTTCATGCGTAAACCAATCAAACTGCAATCCCTTCGTAACGCGAATAGCCGATTGCGAAGCGGCATAAAAACGAGCTGGTTCCATGACATACCAGTTTGTTGTTTTATACCCTTTCTCCATAGTTAAGAACGATTCTATGCGTCGTCCTTCTTCTGTCATGCCGCATAATACGATTTCATCATTTTTCTGCAGTGTCCTGCCTTGATATCCACCCAATGCAGCCCGCAGATATGTACTTTTGCTACCCATAACAAACGGAACATCAAACCCGCCGGATACACACAAGTACGCACGGCATCCTGAAACAGGCTTGCCGAATCGCAACGTCGTACCAGCTTCAATCGCAACGGGTCGTCCCATAGGCATAGGCTTTCCATCCAGTTGGGGCTGTAAGTCACCGCCTGTTACAGCAATCAATGCATCTTCTGTAAACTGCAGCACCGGCCCAAGCATGGTAATTTCCAACGCTGCTTCATCATGTCGATTACCTACGAGCATATTACCAAGACGCAAGGCATCTTTATCCATGGCACCGCTGACGACGATGCCATACTTTTGATATCCGTACCGTCCCAAATCTTGAATGGTAGACTGCATACCGCCGCGTACAACAACGATACTCATGATCTGTCACCTCGTATCTTTTTGTATTCCTCTTTTGGAATGGCCTTAAACCGTACGATATCGCCAGCTTTTAACAAACTGGGCGTATCAGCATCTGGTGTGAACAAGTCAACAGCAGAACGACCTAAAAGCTGCCAGCCTCCCGGTGTTTCAATGGGATACACACCGGCTTGCTGTCCCGCAATCGCTACGGAACGGGCCGGAATGACCAACCGAGGCGTTTTACGTCTAGAAACCCAAAGCCGTTTATCCAATCCGCCCATATATGGATAGCCCGGACAAAATCCAATCATATATACTAAATAGGTACCGCTTGTATGAATACGAACAACTTCTTCTGGCGTCATTTGCAATGTTTGCGCTACTTCTTCTAAATCAGGACCATAATCACCGCCATAGCATACAGGAATCGTTACTTCATCTGCTTTGGGGACACTGTCCATATCAGTATGTTGCACTGCTTGTTTGGCATAATCCATAACAAATTGTATGGCATTCTCTGTATTTTCCCTCTTCCGTACCACAAAGGGATCATATAAAATCGTAACAGCTGTATACGATAAGACACATTCTTCATATCCCGCAAACGGATGCGCTTCTATATATTCTCCGACAGCGCGCACCTGTTGATGGATTTGCGGTGAAATCGTACTGCCAAAAGAAAGTTGAACAGCCATTTCACCAAGTGATTGTATTTGCATATCTGTTATTTCCATAAGACACCTCACTGAAATGAACGAACTGCTACATCATGGGTTTCTAAGGCTGTTTTAATCCGATGGGCAAAAGCCAACGCTTTTGCGCCGTCACCATGAATACAAATCGTATCTGCTTTGACAGGAATATCTTGGCCATTCTGTGCGGTTACCACACCTTCTTGAATCATTCTCAGAACACGAGAAATCGCTTTTTCTTCATTGGTGACCATGGCATCCGCTTGACTGCGTGGTGTCAGCGAGCCATCAGGCTGATACGTTCTATCTGCAAATACTTCACTAGCTGTTGTAAGGCCTGCTTTGTTTCCTTCTGTAATCAAATAACTGCCTGCCAATCCATATAAGATTAACTTGGGATTGACATCGCAAACGGCTTTGGCAATAGCTGCCGCCAACGCTTTGTCTTTTGCTGCCATATTGTATAATGCACCATGAGGCTTAACATGCTGAAGCGGCACATGAGCTGCTGTCGTAAAGGCTTGCAATGCACCAACTTGATACATAACCATGGCATATGCGTCTTGTGGCGTAATTGCCATTTTTCGTCTGCCAAACCCCATTAAATCAGGCACACCGGGATGAGCCCCAATCGCTACGCCCTTAGCTGCTGCCAAGGCTACTGTTTTTTGCATTACATTGGGATCACCGGCATGAAATCCACAAGCTATATTGGCTGAAGATACATACTGCAATACGTCTTGGTCATTGCCAATGGTATAGGCTCCAAAACTTTCACCTAAATCACTATTTAAATCGACACGATACATGTTTCTACCTCCTACTATTTTTTATAATACATGTGCTGACTTGATAATCGTCAAGTTTGTATTACGCAATTCCCATTAACTTAGGAAGTTGATAGAGCAACGTCATGCCACACATATATGTTGTCAAAACAACAACGACGATGCCAAATATTGTCATCCACAATGGATGTTTATAGGTACCAACAATACTTTTTTTATGCGCTGCAATCAACATAACAGCTAACGTAATTGGCAAAATTAAGCCGTTCAGCGTCCCTACAATAACCAAAATAAATACAGGCCGACCGACTATAACAAATACAAGCGTAGAAAATATGATAAAACCAATAATCAGCCACCGATAGTTGGCTTCTAGTTTTGCGCTAAATGTACGAATAAACGATACGGATGTATAAGCACAACCGATAACAGAAGAAATCGCCGCAGACCACAAGACAATACCAAAAATCTTGTACCCTACCATCCCGGCAGCCTGTAAAAAAACCGATGCAGGCGGATTGGCTTTGTCTAATACGAACCCTCCCGTAATGACACCTAAGGTTGCCAAAAACAATAATACACGCATCACGCCAGTAATACAAATACCCGTCACGGAAGAGCGAGTAATTTGCGGCAGTGCTTCTTTACCGACAACGCCGGCATCAATTAAGCGATGGCCACCTGAAAAAACAATATATCCACCAACCGTACCACCAAGCAAAGTAATAATAGCCGAATAATCCATCGTATCAGGCATAAAGGTCTTTGCTACAGCTTCTCCCACAGGTGGATTAGAAGAAATAACAACATATAAGGTCAACACAATCATAATAAATCCGGCAATTTGTGTAAAACGATCCATCACCTTACCGGCTTCTTTTACTAAAAAAATAGAAATACCAATAATTGCACTAATAATCGCACCGATTTTTGGATCGATGCCAAACAATACTTGTAATCCTAAACCACAACCACCGATATTGCCGATATTAAACGCCAAACCACCTAATACGATCAAAAAGGATACCACATAGCCTAAGCCCGGTACAACCATATTCGAAATATCCTGGCCTCTCTTGCCGCTGATTCCAATGATACGCCAAACGTTAAGCTGAGCCCCTATATCTAGTATAACAGATAATAAAATAACGAATCCAAAACTGGCCATCAGTGTTTGTGTAAAAACAGTCGTTTGCGTAACGAATCCGGGGCCAATCGAAGATGTGGCCATCAGAAATGCTGCCCCCATCAACAGGCTCCAATCAAATTTCTTGCCCATAAAAAATCCCCCTTATACACAAAAAGAGCCATTAATCCCCTTCGTTTTAACAGCTCCATTGCGTTTTATTTTATTGACTATATTAGTATATAATTTATA
>CALBLM010000054.1 GCA_937895695.1 uncultured Megasphaera sp. | reverse complement strand
CTGATGGGATGGGCTGCCCAATCTTCTGCAGAAACGATGCAGTCCAAAACAGAAGATCCAGCATTTGTAGTTCCCAAGGTTGCCAATCCTATTCCGGCGAAAACGGTTAAGGGACTGCAGATTCGAGAAGAAAATGGACGCTGGCTCGTTTCGGATAAAGCATTGCAGTCGTATGGCATTTATGCTGTTGATGAAAAAAAAGGAACCTATGGATTCCAGTTGCCGCCAACGAAAAATGGAAAAAAAATATGGCAAAATACGCGAGTTAATTTGATGTTGCCGGGACAAGCCGTTGAAAAGGAACGTACGGTTAATATTCGATATATTCGCCGGCCCTTGGGCATCAGTTATGTGTTGGATACGGATATGAAATCCCTGCTGCCTCCTGCCAAACCGACACAGGTTATACCGCAGCTGCGTCAAATAGACGAATCGGTACTATCTGCACACGACCGCGTACAGGGAAAAATGGATATGGTTCTATTTTGGGATCCCGTTATGGATGAAAAACAAGAGATACCCTCGCTGCAGACGAAACAGCCAATTATGTCACCGTGTGCACTGCGTCTGACCGAAAAAGGACTGGAATTGCGTCATCCTGATTTTGCGATGTTGGCGGCAGCCTATCGGAACAAGGGATATCAAATGTGGCCGTTAGTAGATAATCATTTCGATCCGAAATTAACCCATACAGTTTTGAACAATGAAACGCTTCAAGAACAAATTATCAAAGAAATGATTGGCTATGCGCTTTTATATGAATTTAAGGGATATAATCTGGATTTTGAAAATGTCAATTATGGGGATAAACAAAATTTAACGGCCTTTGTAAAAAAAATCAGTGATGCCTGTCATGCTTATGGAATTCAAGTATCCATGGATGTAACATTGTTATCAGACAGCCCCAATTGGTCATTAGTATATGACCGTAAAGCATTAGCTGACAGCTTAGACTATATGATGATAATGGCATACGATCAATATGGTCGTATGAGTCCGGTTGCCGGTCCGGTTGCATCCTATCCATGGGTTCAAAAGGGGATTGAAGAGATGATGCCGTTAGTACGACCGGATAAAATTATTTTAGGTATGCCTCTGTATATGCGATTATGGTATGAATCGCATGATGGCAATGATTTGCCCAAAGACATGTCAAAATGGCCGGTCGTTGTAACAAACACGAAAACGCAGCAGGATGCCGAAGAAAAGACGCACTCAGCGAAGAAACAAAAGACTAAATTGTTTGTACGGACATTGACCATGGCCGATAGTGAAGCATTACTGAAAAAATACAAGAGTTATATTGTATGGGATGATACATTACAGGCGTATTATTTAGAACTGCCTTTACAGACCGGTACCGTCAAAGTATGGTTTGAAGAAGAAAAATCGTTGAAGAAAAAAGCTGAACTCGTATCCCAATATGGATTGGGCGGCGCATGTTTTTGGCGAAAAGGATTTGAAACCCATCAATTTTGGCAGCGATTTGCTAAACATGAATTGACTTGATGGGAACAGACCACTATAATAATACTATTAAGACGCTATTTAGGGTGTGTTTAGTTATATCCGAGATAGGATAGGAGGCTTATTAATTGGAAAAATATATTCCCCAGGAAATAGAAAAAAAATGGCAGCACATTTGGGAAGAAAGCAAATGTGATTGCTGCCACGAAGATGATAAGAAACCGCCATATTATGTATTGGAAATGTTCCCGTATCCGTCGGGAAATCTTCATATGGGTCATGTCCGCAATTATACCATTGGTGATGTCATTGCCCGGTACCGCCGCATGAATGGGTACAATGTATTGCATCCCATGGGATATGATGCCTTTGGTATGCCTGCTGAAAATGCAGCGATTAAGCACAATATTCCGCCAGCAGATTGGACATTCAGCAACATTGCGAATATGACTCGTCAGCAGAAAGCCTTAGGCCTTTCCTACGACTGGGATCGTGAAATTGCTACATGTCATGAAAAGTATTACAAAT
>CALBLM010000053.1 GCA_937895695.1 uncultured Megasphaera sp. | reverse complement strand
GTTAAAGAGCTGCACGGGGCAAATCATTCCGTTATTCCCGATCGCATTGAAGCTGGTACGTTTATGGTTGGTGCTGCTATGACACAAGGGAATGTATTTGTTGAAAATGCGCTGTCAGAACATCTAAAACCGCTTATTGCTAAATTAAAAGAAGTAGGCGCAGATGTGCAAGAAGAAATAGATGGCATACGTGTTATTGGTCACCAGCCGCTTAGACCAGCTGATATTAAAACGTTGCCATATCCTGGATTCCCTACAGATATGCAAGCCCAGTTTATGGCTTTGACAACGATTTGCGAAGGAACCAGCGTGATTACGGAAACAGTATTTGAAAATCGTTTTATGCATGTTGATGAATTTAAGCGCATGGGTGCTAAAATTCGCATTGAAGGCCGTAGTGCCATTGTAGAAGGTGTTCCCAAACTAAAAGGTGCCGATGTGAATGCGACAGATCTGCGCGCCGGTGCAGCATTGGTTATGGCCGGATTGGTTGCAGAAGGCGAAACTCGAGTCGGGTATTTATATCACATTGACCGCGGTTACGATAATCTTGTATTAAAATTGCAAAGGCTAGGTGCTGACATTGTTCGGGTCAATATTGACGAAGAAGAAGAAAACTAAGAAAAAAGAACGTCATACTAAAAAATCGCATTCTTTTTTTCTGGCAAACTGGCTGGGCAGTGATATTGCCATTGATTTAGGAACGGCTAATATTATCGTCTATGTAAAAAACAAGGGCGTTGTTGTCAATGAACCAGCAGTTATTGCTGTCGATAAAAATACAAATAAGGTCATTGCCATAGGAAAAGAAGCACAGGCCATGCTGGAACGGACACCAAAGCATATTGATGCGTATCATCCAATGCACAATGGTGTTATTGCTGACTACGATGCAACAGAATACATGCTACGATATTTTATCCGCAAGGCCATTGGCAATGCTTTGTTTTTTAAACCGCGCGTTATTATTTGCGTACCATCGAGTGTTACAAATGTCGAACGCCGGGCTGTAATGGAAGCGGCTATGCAGGCAGGTGCACGCAAAACTGTCGTTATGGAAGAACCATTGGCAGCGGCGATTGGCGCCGGATTGGATATTGCCAGTTCGAATGGTTCTATGGTTGTCGATATGGGCGGCGGTACGACGGATGTGGCTGTACTCAGCTTAAGCGGCATTGTTATCAGTGAATCTTTGCGTATTGGCAGTAATACTTTTGATGAGGCAATTATTACGTATTTAGAAAAAATTAAACATGTAACCATTGGCCGTCATACGGCGGAAGAATTGAAAATTTTAATTGGTACGGCTCTTTCAGATGGTCGCAGTTTAACAGCCGATGTGCGGGGACGAAGCTTGGAAACAGGATTGCCGACCAGTATTGATATAGATTCACAGGAAATTCGTAAAGCTTTGGAAGAACCGATTCAAACGGTGCTGCGGACGATTGTTTCTATTTTGGAAAAAACACCGCCGGAATTAGCAGCGGATATTGCCGATCACGGCATTGTGCTGACTGGCGGCGGTCTGCTTTTAGATGGATTTGATCAGCTCATATCCCGTACGACAGGTATGGCA
>CALBLM010000052.1 GCA_937895695.1 uncultured Megasphaera sp. | reverse complement strand
CTTGGATGGATACAATACGATGGATGCTATTGCTTCGCTTGTATTTGCTATCTTGGTTATCGAATTTGTTATGGAAGATGGCGCATCGGCACCGGAAGCGATTACGAAAGAAGTGTTTAGAGCCGGATTGATTGCCGTCGGGTGCTTGGCATTTGTTTACATCTTTATTGCTAAAATTGGTGCCGACAGCGTCGTGGCATTTGGTATTCAAGAAACAGGGGCTCCTGTATTATCCAAAAGTGCCATGATTTTGTTTGGCAATGTCGGTGCAATTATTTTAGCAGCTATTGTATTACTGGCTTGCCTTTCTACGAGTATTGGCTTGATTACATCTTGTGCTACGTACTTCCATACTTTAGTTGGCGGTGTAGGGTATAAAACTTGGGTTGCTATTTTTTCCGTATTTTCCTTTGGCGTTGCCATGTTTGGTTTAAAAACGATTATTGTTGCAGCCATTCCGGTATTGATGTTTATTTATCCCTTAGTCGTCGTATTGGTTATTTTGACATTCTTGGATAAATTATTTGGTGGCAGACAGTGTGTCTATGCATGGACGATTGGATTGACGTTGATTACGGCTTTAATCAACGGTACACAGACCGCTAAAATTTCATTAGGTTCTGTTGATACGTTTTTCAATACGATGGTACCGTTCCATCTAATCGGGATGGGTTGGATTTCCTTTGCTGTGGCAGGATTTATCATTGGTTTGATTTGGAAGGCTGTCGTCAAACCCTCGAATACAAAGTAAACGAATAGAGAAAGGTAGTTTATGTTGGATATTTTTAGAAGAAAGTCGTTCGATGAACTAATGGCCCATACGCAGGAAAAGAAACTGACAAAAGCATTGGGAGCTTTTGACATTACCTTGATGGGCTTGGGCATTATTATTGGCACGGGTATCTTTGTGCTGACCGGCATTGGCGCAGCCAACTATGCCGGTCCGGGCCTGATGTTGTCCTTTGTGTTGGCAGCTGTTACATGCGCCTTTGTCTGTTTAGCCTATTCAGAATTAGCTTCTTTTCTTCCTGTGTCCGGTAGCTCCTATACATATGCATATGCGTCACTAGGAGAAATATTTGGCTGGTGGGTTGGTTGGAGCCTGATTTTGGAATACTCCGTAGGTGCCAGTGCCGTTGCCGGCGGCTGGTCTGCGTATTTTGTAGGTATTCTGCATTCTTGCGGTATTGATTTACCCAAAGCATTGACGACCGTTCCAGCGGATGGCGGGATTATCAATCTGCCTGCTGTAGTCATTGTCTTATTGACAACGGCATTGTTGGTCATTGGTGTCAAAGAGAGTGCGCATGTAAACCGCATTTTAGTATATGTCAAAATCGGCACGATTTTTGTATTTTTGTTTTTGGCGGCGCCACACGTCGAACCGATGAATTGGCAACCCTTTTTACCGTATGGATTTTCCGGTGTTGCTGCAGGCACAGCAGTCTTGTTCTTTGCGTATTTAGGATTTGACGCGCTGTCTACGGCAGCGGAAGAAACAAAAAATCCGAATCGGGATATGCCGATTGGTATTATTGCGGCCTTAACGATTTGTACGATTTTATATATTGCTGTTTGTGCAGCTATGACAGGTGTCGTACCGTATACCATGTTGGACACTGCAGCACCGGCTTCTTTTGTACTGGAATATATTGGCATGCATCTCGGGTCGGCTATCGTAGGTACTGGTGCGCTTTGCGGACTTTCTACGGTCGTACTGGGCATGTTGTTTGCCCAAAGCCGTGCTTTGTACGCCATGAGTCGTGACGGCTTAATGCCGATGTCGTTGTATAAAGTACATCGTACATACCACACGCCGTATGTGATTCAAATTATTATCGGAGGTATCGTTGCTGTCATCACAGGATTTACACCGATTCATATCGTAGCAGAAACCTGTAGTGCCGGTACGATATTTGCCTTTTTATGTTCGTGTGCAGGTATTTTGATTTTGCGCCGAGTATACCCGGATAAGCCGCGCGGTTTCCGATGTCCCGCTGTCCATGTTATTGCACCGTTGGGATTTATCTTTTGTGCCTTTGTCTTTACACAACTGTCATCGCATACACTTATATTATTCGGTGTATGGTCCTTATTGGGATTAATCATTTACCTTGTGTATGGACGCAGACACAGTGTATTAAATAAATAAGTTGAACATGAATATTATACTATAATACAACAGGGCGATCACCAGACGTGATTCGCCCTGTTGAAATATTTGGCATCATAAAATAGAAAAAGGGCTGCAACAAAATGGGCGAAAATACTCATTTTGTTACAGTCCCCTTTTTAAAGAGCAGTTATTTTTTTACAGTATTTTTTAATGTGCCAATGCCGGAAATAGAAATTTCTACGACATCACCGCTGTGAATATATTTAGGCGGATTAAAACCAACACCAACACCGGACG
>CALBLM010000051.1 GCA_937895695.1 uncultured Megasphaera sp. | reverse complement strand
AAACCGATTCGGTTGCTGCTGTCCAGACACAGTGATAAGAAGACATCTGATATCGAACATGCCGTCGTGCGGCCTATTTTTAGTTACTATGGTAAATTGATTTTTTCTAAAAAAAGCATGGACCGTTTAGTGCAGCATGCCTTGCGGTCCATCGATGGTATTGCCAAAATCAATCGCATGAAAATTGAAAAAAACTATTATACGGATCGGGGGCTGGCAATTATTTTATCGGTAACGATATACTATGGAGAACCTATCAAAACAATCATGCAGCATATCAAACAGGCATTGCAGAAAGAACTGGAATATACGACAGGCATGTCCGTAGAAATTCTCCGTATTACCGTGCGTGCTGTCATACCCCGCTGAAGCAGAACGGCCGTATGGGATGCATTTTGGCAGTCCTGCAAGATACAAGCCATCTCTATATGCCAAATCGTTCAGGCATACGAAGCCATATGCAGACTCATCTTGTGATACGCCGCCTCTGCAAGGGGGCGGCATTGACAAATACAGGTGCCACCTTGTATAATACAACTAGATCATGTAACTGACGGAAGTGGATAACCACAGGGAGCATGGTACGCGTAAGCCGACCGTCTGGGCGAAAGTTCCAGAAGTGTCGGTATTTTTATTTTATAAACAATATAGTTTTTATTTCAGGAGGTAATGGAGCATGAAAGAATTGCAATTGAAATACGGCTGCAATCCTAACCAATCATCAGCAAGAGTGTATATGAAAAACGGCAGTGACCTTCCCTTTGAAGTCATGAACGGCCGTCCCGGCTATATTAATTTGCTGGATGCCTTCAACAGCTATCAGCTCGTCAAAGAATTGAAAGAAGCCACAGGTCTTCCGGCAGCTGCTTCCTTCAAACATGTCAGCCCGGCCGGCGCGGCTGTAGCGACAGACATGAGTGATACCCTGAAGAAAATCTATTATGTCGATGACTTGCAGCTTTCTCCCTTGGCAGCAGCCTATGCGTGTGCCCGCGGCGCAGACCGTATGAGTTCCTACGGCGACTTTGTAGCGCTTTCGGATGTCTGCGACGTAGAAACAGCTACTCTGCTCAAGCGGGAAGTATCTGACGGCGTCATCGCGCCGGGATATACTGAAGAAGCCCTGGCTATCCTCAAGACGAAGAAAAAAGGCAAGTACTGCGTCTTGAAAATCAACCCGGACTATGTACCGGCTCCTGTAGAATCCAAAGAAGTATTCGGCGTAACCTTTGAACAAGAACGAAACAATGCCAAAATCACGACAGATCTCTTCCAAAACCGTCCGACCAAGAACAAAGACATTCCTGAAGCGGCACAGCGTGATTTACTGATTGCCATGATTACCCTCAAATATACACAGTCCAATTCCGTATGCTACGTCAAAGACGGTATGACTATTGGCGTCGGCGCCGGCCAGCAGTCCCGTGTGCACTGCACAAGACTTGCCGGCAACAAGGCAGATATCTGGTGGCTCCGCCAGAACCCGAAAGTATTGGCTCTGCCGTTCCGAGATGACGT
>CALBLM010000050.1 GCA_937895695.1 uncultured Megasphaera sp. | reverse complement strand
GGTCGATTTGAATATTTAGCGTCTTTGACAATTTCCATCATCATTATGGCTGTGGGATATGAATTATGTCAAACATCCGTTTCTAAATTTTTTCATCCCGAAGAAATGGAAACATCCATCGCATCTATTGTCATTTTACTCTTATCTATGGCCGTTAAAGGATGGATGTGTGTATATAATCGATACATCGGTAAAAAAATTAATTCCAGCGTCAATGAAGCAACGGCTTCTGACAGCATTAATGACGCCATCGCGACCGCTGGGGTACTGGTCGCCACGATTGTCCAACAATTTACGACCTTGCCCATCGACGCCACAGCCGGTGTACTCATTGGGCTATTAATTATCTATACGGGCTATAGCATTGCCAAAGAAGTTATTGATATTCTCTTGGGAAAAGCTCCGTCACCGAAATTACTCCAAGAAATCAAAGAATGTGCCCTTCACTGCCAATATGTTGTCGGCATTCACGATATTTGTATTCACGACTATGGCCCTGGCCGCATGTTTGGTTCGCTCCATGCCGAAGTGCCGGATACAGCCAATTTGGTAGAAGTACATGCGGCACTAGATGTGCTAGAAGATGAATTAAAGGAAAAATTCCAAATGGAAGTCAACATCCATATGGATCCGCTCTGTACCGATACAACTAAGATCAATCAAGTCCGTCACGACTTAGATCATCTAATTCAACAAAAATATCCGCAGTACCATACAGATCATCTGCGCATTACCGCCGGCAGTGCGCGTTTGAATATTATCTGCGACCTTCATATTCCACCATCAGAATATACGCCGGATAATATCTACAAAATTCATCAAAATATCGAAACAGATATGCATCAATATAATGCACGCTATCATGTCGTATTGGCCCAAGTATTACCCGAAGGCATCCCTACTACAGATGCTCCTGATTTTTCCATGACGCCTCAATAACAAATAAACGGAAACGCTTCGCATACCCAACTGATGCGAAGCGTTTTTTATACCTAATATTCTATTTATTTTTATGTTGTAATGCCATATAAACTTTTTCTGCCGTAATCGGTAATTCCCGCATCCAAACGCCTACGGCATTATAGACAGCATGGGCAATAGCCGGCCCCGGTGTGTTAATCACGATTTCCCCAATCGATTTGGCACCAAAAGGCCCATTAGGTTCATAACTCGGCGCAAATTCTACACGAATATGTCCCAAATCCTGCCGCGTCGGAATCCGATACTGCATAAAGGAGTTCGTCAAAATCCGGCCGCCTTGTGTCATTATCACATCTTCTGTCAAGGCCATGCCGATACCCTGGACCAAACCACCTTCTACTTGGACGCGTGCCAATGCCGGATTGATAACCGTGCCGCAGTCTACAACAGCTGCAAAATCAAGCAATTCGATATGTCCTGTTTCCGGGTCAATATCAATTTCTGCCGCACCGGCCATATACGGTGGCGGCGACGTCGGTGAAAAATGGGATTCCGTAGCTTCCAATGCAATATCATTCTGACACATCGCATTATTACCCAAATCTTTGATCGTCACTTGACGGCCCGTTTTCATATCCACAATGGCATCGCCTGTAAAATCCAAATCCTCGGCCTGACAATCTTGTAAAATAACTGCCGCATATTGCTTCATTTTACCAATTAAAGTCTGACACGTTTTTTCTACGGCTTTACCGGTCAAATATGTCGTAGATGATGCGTATGAACCACTGTCATACGGGGATGTATCCGTATCAACGCCGCTTGTCACGATATTATCCACGGAACACTGCAAACATTCTGCCGCAATCTGCGCCAAAATCGTATCACAGCCCGTTCCCATATCGGTCGCACCAATAGCCAACGTGTAAAAACCATCGTCATTCACTTTGATCGTCACAGACGCCACATCGACATTAGAAATGCTGGAACCTTGCATGGCCATAGCCATACCGACACTGCGAATATGTCCGTTTGGCAAGACGCGGCGCGGGAATTTTTCATCCCAGCCAATCATTTCTTTAGCTCGCAGTACGCATTGATCGAGATTACAACTCAATGCCATTTCATTAAAATATGCCGGCATGAGCTGACCTTGGCGTACCATATTCTTCAAGCGTAAAGCTATCGGATCTATATGGAGCGTATCGGCTAATTCATTAATAGCCGATTCCAAGGCAAACAACCCTTGGGTCGCACCATAGCCGCGATAGGCACCGGCTGCAATCGTATTCGTATACACTGCTTCATACCAAAAACGAAAAGCTTTTAAATGACTGCCATATAAGGGAATCGTTTTATGGCCTGCCAATGTAACCGTTGTCGGGCTATGATCGCCATAAGCTCCGGCATTCCATAAGGCTTCTACAGAAATAACCTGAATGATGCCGTCTTTCGTCGCTCCGACTTTCACATGCATTTCCGCTTCATGACGCGGCGAAGAAACAGTTTGTGTTTCTTCACGAGAATAAATCATCATTGCCGGTTTGCCTGTAATATACGCAATATAGGCCGGATAGACATCCATGACAGCCGTTTGCTTAGCACCAAAGCCGCCACCAATACGCGGTTTAACAACACGAACCTGAGATTTCGGAATTTCCAATGCCGTCGCTACGATACGCCGTACATGAAACGGCACCTGCGTCGAACTCACAATGACCAAGCGGCCAAACATATCTTTATACGCAAAAGTGCGAAATGTTTCCATCATCGATTGTTGTGCCTGCTTGGTATGATACGTACGATCAACGACAACATCTGACGTTGCCAGCAAGTCATCGACATCGCCCCAGTCTTCTTTGGCAGAGGCAACTAAATTACGCGTATTGTCACCGCCAACATCGACACGCGGGTCCCAGTCTTTTTCCGGATGGACAAGAATGGGATTATCTTTGGCTTTCGTAAAATCTAGCAACGGTTCATGGACATCATACTCTACTCGAATAATCCGCAAGGCTTTATCAACGGCTTCAGTCGTTTCTCCAGCTACTAGCGCAACAGGGTCGCCAACATAGCGAATTTGTTTGTCCAAAATCAATTTATCATAGGGACTCAATTCCGGATATGTC
>CALBLM010000049.1 GCA_937895695.1 uncultured Megasphaera sp. | reverse complement strand
ACTAAAAAAGCAAAGAAAAAATATAAAAACGGATACGAACTACGCCAGCCGCTTCATTCGCATCCGTTTCTCCGATTCGATTATCTAGGTTATCGATTTTACCAATCAGCCCCGATTGTATCTTCCCGTCCCAACATATAATGCTTATTGACGAATTGTGTATGCAATAGCTTTTCTGCTACATCACTTAACGGTTCTCCTAAGAAATGGGCATATACATGCTGCAATTCCTGATTTTGCCAGCTCGAATGAATTATATTTTCCTTATCCAATTCGTAAACAGATTCAATGCGTGCCCGTTTTGCCGGTACTTCTTGAGGTAATTTAGTTCTTGGTTGGCCGCCGCCGCCAATACATCCGCCTGGACAAGCCATCATTTCAATAAATGCATATTTTTTCCAAGAATGATTTTCTTTCAGACGATTAATAAATTTACGTATATTCCCCAATCCGCTGATGGCAGCAACATGTAAAATTTCATTATCAAAGGTAATGGCCGCTTCCTTTACCCCTTCCAATCCGCGGATCGGCGTAAAATTGAGAAAACCTTTTTCTGCTACACGGCCCGTTTCTAAATAAATCAGTGTACGCAGTGCCGCTTCCATGACGCCGCCGCTGGCACCAAAAATCATCCCTGCTCCGGAAGATTCTCCAAATACAGTATCATATGAATCATCTTTCAATGCATCAAAATCAATATTTTCTTCCCGGATCCAGTTTGCTAATTCCCGTGTAGTAATGCAATAATCAGTATCACGAATTTCTGGTTTATTCCAATACACGCCGGCAGCATTGCGTTCAGGTCGTTCTATTTCCGCTTTTTTTGATGTACAAGGGGTTACACAGACTGTCACAATATCCTCCGGATTTAGTTTCATCTTTTCAGCAAAATACGTTTTGATAAGCGGGCTGAGCATGCTTATCGGACTTTTCGCCGTGGACAAATGGGGAATTAATTCGGGGAAAAATATTTCTGTAAATTCAACCCACGAAGGACAACAGCTCGTAAACTGAGGCAACAATTCTCGTTTATGTTTTAGTCGGTACAACAGTTCTGATGCTTCTTCCATAATCGTCAAATCTGCACCAAAATTAGTATCAAAAATATAGTTTCCTCCCAGCACTCGCAATGCAGCAATCATCTTGCCTTGAACGATAGACCCATAGGGCATGTCAAATTCTTCTCCCAAGGATACGCGTACTGCCGGTGCAGTCTGAAATACAACAGTTTTCTTGGGATCTCGAATGGCTTCTTTTATTTTGTCTTCTTGTGATACACCCATCGTAGCCCCAAACATGCAGGTCAACGAACATTGGCCGCAATGCACGCAAATGGGAATATCACCGGTACTTTCCAATGAGTAATAGCCAGTCATCGACATAACATCAGCACAGCGACGGCGGCATAAGGTACAGTTCTTACATTTTTCCGCATCAAAATGAATAGATACGTTTCTATTTTCTACTGCTACGCGGCGGTCTAACTTTTCAAATCGGCTTGTAAATTCAATATCCCGTTTTCGTTCGTCATCCATATAAATGGCATCGCTGCAGCATACGGCAACAATATCTTCAATATCATCAGGCGTACAACCGCGCGGCAAGTCCATTACCGGCTTCTTTAGCCCCTGCAGCATTGGTCCGACAGCTATTGCACCATACAATTGCTGTAACATTTTATAACTGATATTACTGGCAGACAAATTCGGGAATATGAGCACATTCGCCTGTCCGGCTACGGGAGATTCCGGTGCTTTATTATGAGCAATACGTGGTACCAAAGCCGTATCCAGCTGCAATTCGCCATCAAATGCAAAATCAACATTACGGTCACGCAGTAATTGTACCGCTTCCCGTACGCGCTCTACTTCTTCCCCTTCGCCACTACCTAACGTCGAATAAGACAGTAACGCTACTTTAGGATCTAATGTCTGTACCGTACGTCTGGCTCTATCGACACAAGCCACGGCAATATCCGCCAATTGTTGTGCCGTCGGTTCAATAATCACGTCCGGGTCCCCAATGA
>CALBLM010000048.1 GCA_937895695.1 uncultured Megasphaera sp. | reverse complement strand
TCAGTAAAATCTTACCGGACCATTGGCCATTTTTCTTTTGCAACGAGAAGTTTTCAATTTTTAACGGTGCTTCCGTATTTAAATAATTGGTTGTAAATACATTGTAAATTTCAGACGGCTTGAGTTCCTGATGTTGATGATCCGATACTTCTTTGACGAAATAGCTGAAATCTTCACGCATCTTCTTCGGCATATCAATCCCGTAATTTTGTTCCATAATGAACCCAACGCCGCCTTTACCGGACTGGCTATTGATACGGATAACATCGGCATCATACGTACGGCCCACATCATGAGGATCGATATACAGATACGGGCAAGTCCAATACTGTTCGTTGTTTTCTTTGCGGAAACGCATACCCTTAGCAATGGCATCCTGGTGGGAGCCGGAAAATGCTGCAAATACCAGTTTGCCTGCATACGGCTGACGGTCATGGACATGCATCCGTGTCACTCGTTCATAGATTTCCACTAATTTTGGCATATTGGAGAAATCCAGTTTCGGATCAACGCCCAAGGCGAACATATTCATACCAATCGTTACAATATCCGCATTGCCTGTGCGTTCGCCATTGCCAAACAACGTTCCTTCTACGCGATCCGCGCCGGCCAGCAGGGCCATTTCTGCATCGGCTACGCCTGTACCGCGGTCATTGTGCGGATGTACCGATAAGACGACATTATCACGATATTTCAAATTTTGGGACATATAGGCAATCTGCGAAGCAAATACATGAGGCATCGACATCTGTACCGTTGAAGGCAGGTTGATAATCGCTTTTCTATCAGCTGTCGGTTTCCATACATCCAATACGGCATTGCAAACTTCCAACGCATATTCCGGTTCTGTGCCGGTAAAGCTTTCCGGTGAATATTCAAACCGGTAATTGGCACCGGCTTCGTCTGTCAACCGCTGCAGTAATTTAGCACCATCTACGGCAATTTGCTTAATTTCCGCTTTCGATTTACGGAATACCTGTTGACGCTGTGCAAAGGAAGTCGAATTATATACATGAACAATCGCATTCTTGACACCCTTCAATGCATCAAAGGTCTTGCGAATAATATGTTCACGAGCCTGCGTCAGTACCTGTACGGTCACGTCATCGGGAATCATATCATGGTCTACTAAATACCGCAGAAATTCATATTCCGTTTCGGACGCAGCCGGAAAGCCGACTTCGATTTCTTTAAATCCCATATCGACAATGGCTTTATAGAATTCAATCTTTTCTTCCAAGCTCATAGGAATAATGAGGGCCTGATTGCCATCACGCAAATCAACGCTGCACCATACTGGGGCTTTGTCGGGATATTCTTTTTGAGTCCAAGACATATCGACAACAGGGGGCATAAAATAACCTTTTTTGTAATGTTCTACATGTTTCATTTTGCATCTCTCCTATGATTATGGAATCATTTGAAATAAATTAATTACACAATCAAAATAAAAAAATCTTTCATCTCCATAAAAGAGACGAAAGATTATACTCACGCGTTACCACTCTCATTCATACATTGTATTGTATGCACTCTATAGGTACGGACACACTGTCGATACCCTCCTGTTTATTAACGGCCAGGCCCCGGCTCCACCTACTCTATCTTTCAGCGAGCTGCTTAGAGACGAGTTCCGTTTCCTTCCATTACTGCTTTCCACCGGCCAGCAGCTCTCTGCAAACTTCCAGAAACATACTAATTCTCTTCAACGCATTTTTATTTTGACTTGTTGATACGTATGTTATCACATGATGCATCCTTTTGCAAGGTATTTTCTATTATTTTTATCGTATTTTTTAACTTAAACCTTTAACTATAAAAGTTTCTCTAGAATACATATTGGTGACTGTAAAGGTATAACGTTAAACTTTTAATTTTTTATAAAACAGCCGACCGATACCGACAAGTAAAATCTAAAGAAGTAAGGAAGTCAGCCTTTAATTGACTTCCCATTTCGAGAAATTTAAATTCTTCCTTTTTAGAGGGATATACTGCATATGACACATGCGCTGCAGTATATCCCTTTGTTTGTACATAAAACCTAATCGTTAATCGATATGTAATTTAAGTTCAATCTTCAGGTATCGGGTCAAGACAAGTATCTTTATGTTTCACCATCCACGCCGTCAATGATACCATATCAGAAGATAGCTTCCGGCCTGTATCATCTTTTGGGACATATTTTTCCCGTACTTCCGGAATGGATTCGCCTACGTTTTCAACGCGTCCTGACGCTACTTCCCCTAATTCATCCTTCGTAATCCATTGCTTCGGTGTAGCCAATATATCTGGCTGCGGTTCTGTCAAGGAGGGATAGATAGAATAATACGTAAACCCTTTAGGAGCAATCAATTCAATCAACGTCGGTATAATATTTAAATGCGTACCAATCGTCGTATGCGTAAACAAGGATTGCGAAATTTGCGGATGGTTTATCAATAAAGGCGTACAATACAATTCTCTAAACGTATAATCCCGCGGAACCAGTTTGGTTTGACTCAGTGGTTCATATAATGTCGAATGATCACCTGTATAAATAAACAAACTATCCGGATAGATTTCTTTCATTTCTTGAATAAAGCGATGAACGGCCATATCCGCATAATGAGCTGTTCCCAAGCCGTCACACCGAGCCTTGCTGAGTCGAATATCATCGCCCGCATCTTTTAACATATCCGTATCAAACTGCAAAA
>CALBLM010000047.1 GCA_937895695.1 uncultured Megasphaera sp. | reverse complement strand
GATTGCCATGTCCGCATTATTGATACATCGACAGCCCATCGGACGGCACCGGGATGGACCTATGGGTTTCCTGAATTATCTGCACAGCAGGCGGAAAAAATCGCAGCTAGTGACAGAGTCGGCAATCCGGGATGTCATGCTAGCGGCGTGATTTCTTTGGTACAGCCTCTCGTCCAAGCCGGACTCATGCCGGCTAATTATCCTGTTTCTGCTGTTTCACTTACGGGCTACAGCGGTGGCGGCAAAAAGATGATTGGTCAGTATGAAAGCACCGATAAAAGCGATGAACTGCAGGCACCGCGGCAATATGGATTGGTACAAAAACATAAACATTTAAAAGAAATTGTAGCCATCTGCGGATTGGAACAAGAACCGATTTTTTCGCCGATTGTAGATGATTATTACAGCGGCATGGAAGTTATGGTCCCTCTATTTACGGCGATGCTCAAAGGCAAACCGTCCCTGCAGGACGTATGGCACGTATTGGCATCTCATTATGAAAACAGTGCTTTTGTCCATGTATTGCCCCTTGGCGAAGATAAAGGTGGTTTTATTGCAGCTAATAGCTTGAGCGGCTATGATGACATGCAGATTATTGTATCCGGCAATGACGAACGCATTGTCTTGACGTCTTTATTTGATAATTTGGGAAAAGGCGCGTCTGGCGCAGCCATTCAAAACATGAATATTATGATGGGTGTCGATCCCAAAACAGGTCTGAATTTATTGAAACACTAGAGGCAATACCTATTCGCAGCATGATGTAGAAATTTTTGGCAGCAGCACCACATCGTTGCAGGCATGTAGGAGTTTAGACATCATTGCTTGCATGTTTATGGTACAATGAATAGAAATTTATATACCTATGTGGTACAATGAAACAGGTATCATCTTGTTTCTTGTGCCACTTTATCTTTCACGGAAACAAGGAGGAAATACGTAATGTTTGAAAGAAAAGATTTAATTGCTCATGATATACAATCCGTTACGAATGCACAAAAAGCGCAGATTTTGATGAACGCCTTGCCGTATATCAAGCGATACAGCGGTAAAATTGTTGTCGTCAAATACGGCGGCAATGCTATGGTCAATGAAGAACTGAAACGCGCCGTAATGGGAGATATTGTGCTGTTAAATCTCATAGGTGTCAAAGTCGTTCTCGTTCATGGCGGCGGCCCGCATATCAAAGATATTTTGAATCGCGTAGGCTTAGAATCCAAATTCCTCAACGGATTGCGCGTTACTGATGCAGAAACCATGAAAATCGTACAAATGGTATTGGCCGGCCAGGTCAATAAAGATTTGGTCAATTTGATTGGTTCCATGGGGGGCAATGCCATTGGGTTGTGCGGCCTCGATGATCAGATGATTAAAGTTACCAAACAAAGCGAAGAATTGGGATTTGTCGGCAAGATTACATCGGTCGATGTAGAAATCATCAAAGATAACTTAGATAAAGGATACATCCCGGTTATTTCCACCATCGGTACAGATACGAAAGGACAGGCCTATAATATTAATGCCGATACAGCTGCCGCAGAAATTGCCGGTGCATTGAATGCAGAATGTATGTTGTCTATGACCAATATTGACGGCGTTCTCAAAGATAAAGACGATCCGACATCCTTGATGACAGACATTACGGTCGAACAAGCTGAAAATTTGGAAAAAGAAGGAATTATTGCCGGTGGCATGATTCCGAAAGTACAGTGCTGCACCGATGCGATTAAAGGCGGCGTCAAACGTGTCTTTATTATCAATGGTACCGTGCCGCATGCGATTTTAATTGAGCTGTTAACAGAAGAAGGGCTGGGCACGATGTTTGTCGGCAACCATTCCGATGTAACACGATAAAAGGAGATTCATATAGTATCAACGTACTCGTTACTGCATAAGGGGGATTTTACATGGCTGAAGATTTTAAAACAATGGATAAAGAATATATTGTCAATGTATATAATCGGCTGAATGCCGTATTGGATCACGGCAAAGGTTCTGTTATATATGATGTCAATGGCAAAGAATATATTGATTTGAGTGCCGGTATTGCCGTCAATATTTTTGGCGTATGCGACGATGTTTGGAAAAAAGCCGTTATCAATCAGCTGAACAAATTGAGTCATATGTCCAACGTATTCTATACGGAACCGCAAGTCTTGTTGGCGAAAAAACTCTGTGAAAAAACAGGCATGAAAAAAGTCTTTTTCTCCAATTCCGGTGCCGAATCCAACGAATGTGCCATTAAAGCGGCCCGCAAATATTCCCATGACAAATACGGCGATAATCGCTACACCATTATTACCTTGAAAAACAGCTTCCACGGCCGGACAATGGCAACGCTTACTGCCTGTGGCCAGGACGAACTGCATCAGGATTTTGGCCCCTTCTTAGATGGCTTTGTCTATGCCGAACCGGATAACTTCGATTCTGTTAAAGAATTAGCTGAAAAAAATAACGTTTGCGCGATTATGATGGAAATGATTCAAGGCGAAGGCGGCGTACATCCTCTGGATAAAGAATTTGTTCAAAAAGTTACGGAATATGCCCATGCCCATGATATTTTGATTATCGTAGACGAAGTACAAGCTGGCAATGGTCGTACCGGTGCTTTGTATGCCTATATGAACTACGGCATTCATCCGGATATTGTAACGACAGCCAAAGCCATTGGCGGCGGTTTGCCGCTCGGTGCTACGATGTTTGCCGATTCTTGCCAACATGCGTTGACCGATCATAGCCATGGCTCTACCTTTGGCGGCAACCCGATTTGTGCAGCCGGTGCCTTGACCATTATCGACCGCATTGACGATACGCTTTTGGCTGACGTCGGAGAAAAAGGCGCATATGTCAAAAAAGAACTGGA
>CALBLM010000046.1 GCA_937895695.1 uncultured Megasphaera sp. | reverse complement strand
ATTATCGGTGGTAGTGTAACAGCCGGCAATATGTATTATAAAGATGGTACTACAGAAAATTTAGCGACAGAAATAGGAGCTCATGATGGAGCTACGATTACACTGGATGGTGTCGATATTCAATCAAACTTAGGTGCCTTTGACGGTGGTGAAATTACCGTAAAGAACTCAAATGTCAACGCAGCGTATAGTATTTATGCTGATGGCAATGACACGAAGATTACTTTAAATAATAGTCCTACTAATACCATTACAGTTGGTGAATTAGGTATTGAAGCCGACAATGGTGCAAAAATTACGATTAATGGCGGTAATATCAATACATCGTATTTAATTGCTGATGGGAACTTTAACGGCACGAGCAATAATACCAATACGGTGATTACGCTGAATGGGACAAAGGATAATACCTATACAGTTACCAACGGTATTGCAGCTACGAATGGCGGTACAATTCAGATTACGGGCGGTACGTTGAAAGATAATGCATTGAAAAAGCACATGTATAATTTCAAAGTACCTGATGAAGATACAATATATAATACTGCAGATAAGAGTATCATCTTGGACAAAAATGGCAGTATTTCTACCATGTCCGATCAGATTTATGCCCATGCTGCTTCAGCAACGCAAAAAGAATCGGGAGAAATTACGAATAAAGGTATTGACTTCAAAGGTGGCAGCTTGATTCTCAATGATGCCAAGTATACCCAAGCATATACGAATTCTGCACAGGAAGAATTGAAAAAACAAGGCGGAACGAAGTTGACCATGAATGGCCAATTAGTTGATGAAGGTACGGGAGATGTTAAACAAGATATCACCGTAGATGAAGCGTCTCAGAAGTTTGGCAGTGATACAGAACTGGATAAAGTTACAGCAAAAGCAGATCATAATCTCTTAGTCGGAAGCAAAGATAACAATTTAACAAATAAAGATATTGATGGTATTCAAGTAAAACAACAGGTAGAAAATGGCTTTGCTGTAGGCAAACTTGATTTAGGCAAGGACAGCAATGGCGTCATTATTACCAACGGCAAAGAAGTTACCCTTGGTGGTAGTGCCGGTGGCAGCGTCATCACTGTTAACGGTAAAGATACAGATGTTAAGGTGGTTGTTGGTACGGACAAAGCTGGCACAGAAAAATCTTCAGGCACCTTAACGATCGGTAACGGCAATGCTAAACAGGACACATCGTATACCTTGCATGGTACTGTAACAGTAAATGCGAACAGTACATTAAACAGCAAAGGTCAAACGACGATTACGCAGGGCTTACAAGTAAACGACGGGATTGTCAATGTACAGAAAGGTGCATTAACAACGACAGATTTGAACATTTCAGGAACATCTAACGTATTGGGAACTGTCAACGCGAACACCGTCAATGCAAAGGGCGCTACGCTTACGATTGGCAATAAAGACAATGCCGGCAATATAACGGTTGACAAAGCTAATTTACAAGGCGGTACGTTGTTCCTCGATCCGGCGTGGAAAGATAAAGGAACCATCAGCGATGCTAGCGGGTTCGCTGTAAAACAGATTTCCGAAGCAGATGGTGCCTATGTCATTGGCCAAAATTCCCTCCTGTCGTTGGGGTCTGATTTAGATACAGCAAAACAGGTATTTGCAAAAACGAGAGAAACATGGGGACAAACGGATATTACATCTGCTGCGTATATTGCGTCTTCCATTGACATGAAAAACGGATCCTTGACGGTAGATGGTTCGTTGACGAAGAACCCGGCAACGGTAGCTAAGAACGGTTCTGTCCAATTTGCAGACCATTCGTTACTCATGGTAGATGGCGATAAAACAAAATCGACTGCAGCTATTACAGGCGTAACAGATGTAAAAGTTGCCGATTCGGCTAAATTATATATTGATAATGCGAAAAAAGATACAACCTATCAAATTATTGATGGCAGCAAAGATGGCAGCAAAGATGGTTGGAAAGATGGTTGGAAAGCTGATAATGTCATCAGCAATAATAAGTTGTTGAAATTTAACGTAACAGATACAGGCAAGAATACCTATGCTACTCCAATTCTGTCAAAGATGCGTATGGTAATACCCTTCTTACAGGCAGTGTCTATGACGCAGCGTTGGAAGCTGGCGGCGTAGCTGCTGATTTTGTCAATAATGCATCGGATGACCACCATAATGCCAATGATGCTGCCAAAATCAGTGCCTTGAACAGTGCATCGGCACTGAGTGAATTAGCAGGTATTGACCACAGCACGTATGCAGCAAGTAATCTGTTTACCGATGCAGTAGCGGAACATATGTCGTTGGCAACTCCCAAAGATCACGACAGCGATATTTGGGCAAAATATGTTCACAGTAAAGAAAATATAGATGGCTTAGCGATTGCCGGCACGGCAAGCAACTATGATACGATGTATAATGGTGTCGTATTGGGTGCTGATTTGCATAAACAAGGCAAGACAACGATTGGTGCTGCATTGAGCTATATGGATGGCAGTGTAGAAGGCAATACCTTATCTGCGAACACGAAAAATGATACTACTTATTATGGAGCAAGTGTGTATGGCAGTATTCAAAATGCCGACAGTGCCATCATTGGCGATATTAGTTATTTACATGGTAAAAATGATATTACTCAGTACAATAGCGGCATGACCTTGACTGCCAGCCCGAAATCGGATGCTTTCAGTGTAGGCGTACGTGCTGAAAAGAGCATTAAAGCCGGTGCAGGCAAGTTCGTTCCTTATGCCGGCGTTCGTTACATGCGTCTTAGCACGGGTAATTATACCAACAGCATTGGCATGAACTATGATGCCGATGATTTGAATTTGTGGCTGTTGCCGGTTGGCGTGAAATACAGCACCGATGTTAAATCCGGAAGCTGGACGATTCGACCAGTTGCCGAAGTCGGCTATGTATGGAACATGGGTAACCGCGATGCGACACAGACGGTTAGCCTTGGTAGTGCTAACGACAGATTTGGCTATGACGTAACTGATACAGGATACTATCTTGGCCGCTTGGCTATTGAAGCCCAAAAAGATAACATGACCTATGGCATAGGCTATGAATATCAAAAAGGCGATAGCGTTAAAGCGAATACATGGATGGCCAATATCAACTGGAAATTCTAAGGTTAAAAAATTAATAGTTTTGAGCTAACTGAGTGATAAGGGGCTGTAATAAAATGAGAATGTTGAATTCATTTTATTACAGTCCTTTTGTCATACTGTTTTATGTGTATAGGTTACAGTATGACAGTTTATTTTCTTCAAACTAAAAACTGTTGAATAAATACGATAGGAATGCATGATAGATAAAAGCGTTATGTTACATCTTCTTTCTTAATAGTACGAACAGCAAGTATCTGCTGGAATAGAACATGGGTGGACGTATCTTATGTGTTGCTTAGCAAGCCTATAAATGGTATTATAAAGTGTCAACCTACTTTTTATCAATTTTACAGAAAATGGAGTATATACATGGATTTTCAGAGCAATAAATTTTATCATATTATTAGTTACGGCTGTCAGGCCAATGTGTCTGACAGTGAACGATATGCCGGTCAGCTCGAAGCATTGGGATACCATATGACAGAAGATATGGATATGGCTGATGTCATTTTGCTGAATACGTGCTGTGTTCGTGAAACGGCTGAGGGCAAAACCTTGGGAAAAATTGGGGAGCTCAAACATTTGAAAGAACGCAATAAAGATTTGATTATTGCCGTTGCCGGCTGTATGGCACAAGAATGGCAGGATAAGCTCTTTGAACGGGCACCGCATATTGATTTGGTCATTGGTACGCACAATATCCATAAATTGACAGAACTCATCAAAGAACGGCAGGGAAAAGCCAAACATTATATGGCAGCCGATATGTCGACGCCGGCATTTCATGATTTGCCGACGAAACGGTTCCAAAAATTCTTTGCCTGGGTACCGATTATGAACGGCTGCAACAAATTTTGCACGTACTGCATTGTACCGTATGTACGGGGTCGCGAAGTAAGCCGTCCCATTGTAGATATTGTTAAGGAAATTGAAGGGCTTGCCCAAGAAGGGTATAAAGAAATTACCT
>CALBLM010000045.1 GCA_937895695.1 uncultured Megasphaera sp. | reverse complement strand
ATCCAAAATATTATAATAAAATAGATACGTTAGCTGCTAAAATGGGACTGTCGCTTTCATGCGGCAGTCCTGTTTTTTATAGGATTTATCGCCTGTTCCAGAAGGGAGTGCGCTGTTTTTGTCGAATATAACAAGTAGAGAAACAGGCACGGTTAAAACGATAACGGAGTATAGGCGGTGAATTTATGTATATCAAGAGCATGCATATTATGAATTATCGAAATTTAGTCGATGTATCGATGACATTTCATGAAAATGCGATTGGCAAAAGCGGCTTTTTGCGTCTTCTTTCGCTAATGAGTCAAGGAGGCGGTTTTCAAGAAGAAGACTACGCCGATCCGACAAAACCCATTAGGATTACGATGCAGTTACATATGCTGGACAGTGACAGTGAGTATTTTGCGGATAGTCCTTCCCGACATATACAAGATATTAGCGTACGTATGGAAGTACATGTAGCTGATATTTATCCACGGCTATATCAGGTCGATACGGGAGAAGAACTGCCTCTGACGTTGATTCGACGCATTCGATACATCCAAAATGCTGCGGTTGATCCGGAAGAAAACTATCTGTTGCCGCAAGTATATCGGGCATTGGAAGAACGGCTGTCTGAGTGGAGCCAAACCCATATCGGCGATTTAAAACCGGAAATTCGCTCATATATTCAGCACGAAGTGCAAGTCGGAAAACTAGATTCTTCGTATTATGTTTGCGTATTTTTGTTATCTCGTATATTGAGCTGCGAAGACAGAGCCGTAGCGGATAATATGAAATTTATCTCTTTAGTTGCCTTGCAGATTATTACGCAAATCTATAAAATGACGCAAAGCTATGCCATGCCCTTGGAACATACACTCATTATTGATAAACAACAGCGTCGATTTCTACCGCTTATTGTGTCTATCGATGAGCCGGAAGTACATTTGCATCCTTATATGCAGCGATCCATTCTAACTTATTTCAAAAGTTTGTTGGATAATCAGGACAGCCGATTTCGGGAACTGATTCAGGATTTATTTCATATTGATGGACTGCGGGGCCAACTATTTGTTGTAACACATTCAACAGATTCGCTAGTCGACGATTATCGAAATATTATACGCTTGTATCGGGACAATCGTCGTCATGTATGCGCAGCCTGTGGCTCGACAGTTCATTTTAGTGAAGAAATAGAAAAACATTTGATTATGCATTTTCCCGAGGTGAAGGAAGCTTTATATTCGCGCAGCGTATTGATCGTTGAAGGCGAAACGGAATATGGCTGTTTTCAACGGTTTGGCAATACGTTGTCGCTGCCTTTTGATTATTATGGCATTTGTTTGATTAACGCTCGCGGGGAAAGTTCGATTCCCAAGATTAAGAAATTGTTGGAATATTTTAGAATTCCTACGATTGCCTTATTTGATGCCGATGTGAAAACCAGTCGCCAAGGAGAACGAGGCGTGTATTTTACCGACCATATTTGTTTTGAAATGGATTTAGCCAAGACAATGATTGATAACGGCAAACGGCGGGAGTTAGACCGGATTATAGATACGGCAAACGGCGATCATGCGCGGGCTACGTCAGATATGCTAAAAAAGGCATGTCGTAAGCTGAATATCAACTATCATGACTATCCACCCAAGTTATTATGGCATGTTAACGCAAGAAATACGAAGGCCTTATATATCTATTATTTTGCCTGGCTGTATAGCAACAAAGGTGTTATTTTGGGACGCTTAATTGGTCAAGCATTACAGAAAAAAGAAATTCCGCCAGCTTTTGTACGCGTCATTCAGGCGGCGGGACAGTTGGCAAAAGTATAAGGATATTGTGATTTATGGAGAGCACCCTTATCGTGTTCGCGGAATCGTTCATAGTGATGAATATATAGTATATAATGATATAGAGCTGTCGTTTGTTGTGGCAGCTCTATGTATATATAGGAGTATAATGTAAAATGAAACTTTTTATTGCAGAAAAGCCAAGTATGGCAAGAGAATTAGCAAAATGTCTGCCTCAGCCGCAGGAGCGAAAAAATGGGTATATTGTAACCGGCGGCGGTATTGTTACGTGGGCATATGGTCATGTGCTGCAACAGGCAGAACCGCAAGATTATGACCCTAAATATAAACAATGGCGAGAAGAAGATTTGCCCATTGTTCCTAAACAATGGAAATTACTTATCAGTCCTAATAGTAAAGACCAATTTGATTTAATTTGCAAACTGATAAAAAAAGCCGATACGATTGTCAATGCTGGTGACCCCGATCGAGAAGGACAGCTGCTGATTGATGAAATTTTAGAATATGTTGGCAATACGAAACCGGTTGAACGCATCTTACTCAATGCATTGGATGAAAAAAGTATTCGAGAATCGCTGCAGCATTTACGAAAGAATAGCGATTTTTGTCATTTAAAAGATTCTGCATTAGCTAGAAGCCGGGCAGATTGGCTGATCGGTATGAATTTGTCGCGCGCCTATACACTGGCGGCTCGCCGGCAGGGGCATCGTGTCGTATTTCCTATTGGTCGTGTCAAAACACCGACATTGGCACTTGTCGTACGCAGACAACGTGAATTAGACAATTTTAAACCCGTCACGTATTATATTGTCAAAGCATTGTTTCAACATGCGAACGGTGAAATATGGACGCAGTGGCAGCCTAAGGATACACAGCAAGGATTAGATTCAGAAGGACGTTGTTTGGAGGAAGAGGCAGCGCAAGAAATTTTGAATCGCTTACGGGCTCATCCGTATGGATGTATTGAAGAATGTAAAAAAACAAAGAAAAAAGAAGCCCAGCATTTACCTTTATCCCTGTCGGCATTACAAGTAATGGCAGGGAAACGATATGGCTATACACCACAGCAAGTGTTGGATACAGCTCAGGAATTATATGAACGCAAACTGACAACGTATCCGCGTTCGGATTGTGAATATTTGCCGTTAAATCAACGAAAAGACAGCAGTCAGATTGTGGCTAATTTACAACACATAGCTGATGATACGTTGGCATCATGGGCAGAAGAAGCCAATACAAGGATCAAAAGCCGAGCGTGGAATGATAGTAAAATTACGGCGCATCACGCGATCATACCTACTACCGTGTCTTGTCCATTTGCTAAACTTTCCGCGATGCAGCAACATATATATGGTCTGATTGCTCAAGCCTATTTGGCACAGTTTTATCCGATTCATGAATATGATCAGACGCGGATTTTAATTCAAGCTGCTGATGAAACCTTTGTTGCTCACGGCAAAACGATTACGGTCATGGGATGGAAAGCCTTGTATCAAAGCGATAAAAATGAAAGAGACGACGAAGAAAAACGGGAGTTGCCTGTCGTACGGAAGGGCAGCCAAGTCCAATATCAAAATGGACAAGTAGATAAGAAAGCGACGAAACCGCCACCACGGTTCACGCCGTCTACGTTACTGGCAGCTATGAAGGAAATTTATAAATACGTCAAAGATGAAAGTCTGAAGAAAAAACTGAAAGAAGTGCAGGGTATTGGCACGGAAGCGACACGGGCGACGATTATTAATGAATTAATTACAAGAAAGTTTTTAGTGACAGAAGGCAAAAAAAAATACTTACGTCCTACAGATAATGCGTATTTATTGGTAGACGCCCTGCCAGAATCGATGTTGTATCCCGATGAAACGGCAGTATGGGAAGAACGATTGTATCAAATGAGTATGGGACAGGACGATATTACATCATTTTTGCATGATCAATTTTCTTTTTTGGATACACTAGTAACTACGGCGAAGAAGGTTATCATTCGTTTGGCAGGTGGTAAAATTTGTCCGCTTTGTGGCAGTGCCATGGTGAAACGTCATGGTAAATACGGCGATTTTTACGGATGCAGCAACTTCCCTTCTTGTCGCCATACAGAACCTATAAAAAAAGAAACGGAACAAGCAGGAAAACATATAGATAAGACCTATGCTTGCCCTCGCTGTAAAAAGGGATGGTTTCAAAAACACAATGGCCCGTATGGCCCGTTTTGGGTGTGCAGTACAGAAGGATGCCATACGAAATGTGCTGACGTAAATGGAAAACCGAGCATTTATGCTG
>CALBLM010000044.1 GCA_937895695.1 uncultured Megasphaera sp. | reverse complement strand
ATGGCGTGACTGGAGTTCAGACGTGTGCTCTTCCGATCTTGTGCCGCGAGGTCCCCAAAATGAGCAGTTTATCCGGATGAATCTGCGCCAACACATGTCGTACAGACTGGGCATGGGTAGGATTCAAAAAAATAGCACAGCGAACAGCCCGCATCTTATTTGTTTCATCTTTTGCCGACTGTCCGGCGACAATACGGTTTTGATAAATCAGCAGTCCGTCATCAATAATACAAGAAATATGATGATCATAAGCCACCACTAAGGCATGATGGCTTTTGCCGGTACCACTGGCACCAATAAATCCTATAACCTGCATGATGTCTCACCTATCTTTTTTTATACGTTATCAGTCGTTCTACATCGTTGCTGTTGACCGTATACAACCCAACTTGTTCAGGAAATCTTCCTTTTACACCGTGGAAATCCGATCCACCGCTAATATACCAATGCCGTTGTTCAGCAAGATGCTTGTAATAGGGCCAGCGGTCTTTATTTTGCGGATGATAGACTTCCAGTCCATCAAACGGTCGTTGCAGTATGGCATCCAACCCATGATGAATCAAACCGGGATGTGCTAACACAGCTAACCCGCCGGCTTGATGAATAATCTGAATGCATTCTTCTATCGTTTTTCGTTGATACGGTACATAGGCCGGCCCGTCGCGATAAAGCAATTTCTCAAATACGTCTCGTACTGTCGAAAAATACCCTTTCTGCACCAATATGCGGGCAATGTGCGGACGGCCAATAGTTCCCCCTTTTTTCAAAACAGATTCTATCGAATCCGAATCTATTTCGTATCCAAGATGCCGGCATTTTTCAACCATTTCGATAGCCCGTCGTTGCCGTCGTTCCTTAAACTGCATGCAATACGCCTGCAATGCCGGGTGATCTGTCTGAATATAATATCCCAAAATATGGACATCTTCCCCTTCATATTCTGAACTCATTTCAATGGCCGGAATCACGTGCACGCCAGACGCAAAGGAATAGGAAGACGTATAAGCTTTTACCGTATCATGGTCGGAAATAGCTATCACTTGAAGGTTGGCCTGTACGGCCAGGGCTGTTAATTCTTCCGGAGAATACATGCCATCTGAGCAATTCGTATGCATATGTAAATCTACGTTCATTCTAAACCTCCTTGGAGTAATTTCAAAATAGATTTGACACCTATTCCCGTCGCTCCTACATACCCGGTTTCATCTTTTTGTTCACAAAACGCCGTACCGGCGATATCCAAATGAATCCAAGGTATAGTAGATTTTACAAATTGTTTAATAAATAATCCGGCTGTAATGGCACCACCGTCACGACCGCCTGTATTTTTCATATCGGCTATCTCGCTTTTTAAGAGTTCTTCATATTCCCGATCAGCCGGCAACTGCCAAATTTTTTCATGCACTTGGGTGGAAATATCAAAAAATTTATTCATCCATTCTTGATCATTGCCAATCATGCCAGAACGTACCTTTCCCAACGCTGTGACGCAGGCTCCCGTCAAGGTTGCCAAATCAATCAAGCGGGTTGCGCCTTTTTCCTGAGCATACGTTACTGCATCTGCCAATATCAGCCGACCTTCAGCATCGGTATTTTTTACTTCAACCGTCTTGCCGCCATACATCGTTATAATATCATCGACATGATAGGACATGCTAGACGGAATATTTTCTACCAAAGGCAGTACGGCCAATACATTGACCGGATATTTAAGCAGCATCAAAGCCCGAATAACGCCTACAGCTGCTGCGGCTCCTGCCATATCATCTTTCATAAATTCCTGGCCGGCATGGCTTTTAATCGATAAGCCACCGCTGTCATACGTAACGCCCTTACCGATGATTCCCAGTACTTCTTTACTGTCCGGATCCCCTTGATACGCAATGGTCACCAACTGTGGGGGATTCATACTGCCCTTACCAACGGCTACGATACCACCCATTTTTTTCTTTTCAATGGCCCATTTATTCAAAGCCTCAATTAAAATATTATCTCCCTTAATAG
>CALBLM010000043.1 GCA_937895695.1 uncultured Megasphaera sp. | reverse complement strand
TTACATGTGTTTGGCTCTTTTTGCTGTATCGTATGCGGCGCTTTCTTTTGCGGGTTCCAATACATGGGTTATTGTAGGAGAAATTTCGCCGACGCCGAAACATGTTGCATCCATTGGCGGCATCATGAATTTTGCAGGCAACTTGGCAGGCATATTTATTACGACGTTTACAGGCGTTATGCTTACGCTGACCCAGGGGTCCTTCTTAGTACCCTTGGCAACAGCCGGCATATTATGCATATTAGGAGCATTGTCCTATTTGTTCTTAGTGGGCCGGGTCGATCCGCTGCCGATAAAAAAATAAGAGTATGAAAAAAAGCGATGAAGACATCAGATAAGGTCTTCATCGCTTTTTGTTGTGCTAAAAAGAGAAATGAAATTTTAAGCTGCCTTGCTGGAGCTGAAATATTCTAAAAGCAGCAAGTTATGCATGGAAACTTTCGCGTGTTACTAATTCTGCACTAAATTCCGTACGTACGGGCACAGAAAGGTCTGCTTTGCTTGTCAAATCCATGACAATGCGGACGGCGGCATTGCAAAGACTGGATAGTTTGTTGTCCAAACTAGTCAGAGTAGGCGTGGCGCATTGAGCTAAAATAGAGTTGTTGCAGCCGATAACGGGGATATCGCGACCGCATCGGCGCGCGGCCCGCTGCGCACCGATGGCGAGGACGTCTTCAGAGGTGACAATGGCGTCAAAATAGACGTTGTTGGACAGCAAGTTTTCAATTAATGCTTCGGCATCTTTCAGGGTGCGGGGGATTTGGCGGAGAAGCTGTGAGGAAGCGGTCAGTCCCAATTCACGAAGTCCTGCTTGAATGCCGCTCAGTTTTTGGCGGCCGCTGTAGGTCAGGGAATCGTAAATATACAAGATGGAATGATAGTTCCGCTCGGCCAGCTTATGAATGACAGCACGCATGCCGTCTTTTTCATTGCAGACGACACTGTACATATTCGGCTGATGGTAATCGCTGTTGATGGTGATAATCGGCGTATGTTCGGCTATACGGCACAGCTGGCGGATATCGGCTTCCGATGAAAAAGGAGTGCCAATCGTGATGATGGCATCGACATGCTTAGCCGCCATATCGGTGATGTATTTGCTGTTGCGGCCTGTATCCGTCCCGGTGTTGGAAAGCATTACGTCAAAGTGATGCTTTCGCAGCCCTTCTTCCAAGAGAGAAACAGCGTGCGCATAAAAAATATCGGATATGTCCGTACAGACGACGCCGACTATTTTCATAGAATCCAGCCCCAGGCCGCGTGCAAAGGGATTGGGCTTGTAGCCCATTTCCTGCATGACTTCAAGAATGTGTTTTTTTGTTTTTTCACTGACCCGGCTGCTGCCGTTTAGTACGCGGGATACGGTAGCAATGGAAACATTGCATTTTTGGGCGATATCGTAAATGGTTATATTCATAACGGTACAATTCCTTTTGTATTTTTAATCTTATTATAGCATATTTACGGTAAAACTTAATAAATAACAATGTAAACAATTACATATAATGACGATATAAGGTTAGTTTTTATTGTAAATGGGTGTAAAACATGGCAAAAATAGACGGCTTATCGAGAATTTCACAGAGAATGCTCAATTTTTCACATACTATATAATGATAAAAACGCATTAAAAAAGCCATATTTTTAAAAATTAATACCGAATACACATAATACATTGACATGATTGTACCATAGTGGTACATTTACATCAAGAAATGTAAGAGCTTACAATATAAAACGCGCTTACGACTACAAGTTATTATTATCATACATCTTATGCTGCACAGCGGGAGGAGCTAATATATTATGAAACAATTTATGGATAAAGACTTTTTATTGGATACGGAAACAGCACGGCATCTTTTTCACGATTATGCAGAAAAAATGCCGATCATCGACTATCACTGCCATATTTCTCCGCAGGAAATCGCTGAAGACCATCACTTCAAAAGCATTACGGAAGTATGGCTTGGCGGGGACCATTATAAATGGCGTTTGATTC
>CALBLM010000042.1 GCA_937895695.1 uncultured Megasphaera sp. | reverse complement strand
CCGGTCCAAGGAAGCAAACTAACTGGAACGAGAATGATGTAGTAATACCAAACGTTGAATTCGGGATGTTCTGATACAGTTGCTCGTACAACATTATTGAATCCTAAAAAGCCGGAAATAAAATCCATGCCGTGGCGGGCATACATTGTACCGTACCACGATAAGGCAATTAGCAGAAAGACGATGATGCCGACTGGCGGAAATAAGCGTTTTAAATATGTCGTATTGCGACGCAAAACAATAAATACCAATAAAAATAGACCGGGAAGAACGATGCCGACAGGGCCTTTGGTTAATACGGCTAGTGCGGCTGCGGCATAGGCGGCTATGACATACTTCTTATTCCCTTCGGTCAGACCAATATAGGCAAAAAACATGGTGGCTGCTGTAAAGGCAAAGAGCATTTGGTCCGTAATAATAGAATGGCTGATGCCCCATACGGCTAGTGACGTTACGGTCATAGCGGCGAGAAGAAGGGCCGGCCAAATACGTTCATATTGGCGCAGCATATACCAGGCGGCGATGACAACCGACAGCGTTCCAAATAAAGCACTGGGCAGCCGAGCGGCAAAATCGGTAAACCAAAAGATGGAATACGCCAGGCAAAGAAGCCAATAGAGAAAAATAGGTTTATCGTACCAGTATGTGCCGAAAATTTGTGGAGAAATCCAATCACCGGATAGTACCATTTCCTTGGCAGTTAAGGCATAATTGGATTCTACGGGATCCGTGACAGGCAATAGACTGTTACCGGCTAATAAGAACAGCAGGCAGCCTAGGGCTAATACGATCAGAATAGAGCGATGCTTCATAGCAGACCTCCTAAATATACGATATGAAAAAAACAGGTGTGGGTATATACCTTATATCCTAAAAAAGGCAGCAAATAAATTGCTGCCTGAACATGCATATACATTGCATGTTGTTATGGGATAATAGTTCATTTATTTTGCTAAATTCTGCCGACGTCGTTTCCAAAGAATCAGTGCGGCAATGACAACACAAATTACGATAACGACGATGAGGAAGATATGGTTATATTGCACTAAATCGTGCCAGTGATCGCCGAGAATGGAACCGGCCCATACCAAAAGCAGTGTCCAAGGAATTGTACCGATAATCGTAAAAATAACGAATTTCCAAAAGGGATAACGGGCTACACCGGCAGGAAATGAAATAAAGGTGCGGACACCGGGAAGACAACGACAAATCAATACAGCTGCGCCGCCGTATTTGTTAAACATGTTTTCTGCCATGGCAAATTTATGTTCATTAAAAAATATATATTTGCCGTATTTTAGTAACAGCGGGCGACCTCCATATGAACCTAGCCAATAACTGATGATAGAGCCAATGACGCCGGCTGCACAGGCAATGGCAAAGGTCGTCCAGAAATCAAAGATATGCTGTGAAATGAGAAAACCGGCAAACCCGAGAATTACTTCACTGGGAATGGGAATATTGGCATTTTCCAGCAGCATAGCAATAAACATGGCACCATAGCCATATGATTCCATTAATTGTAATAATGTATCCATAACATAACTCCTGTTCATTGGTAATAGTGTTACAATACTCCTATCATAGCATACAACGAAGTAATTGCGATAGATAAGAATATAAAAGATGCTCATTTAGCATATATGTATGCGTATATAATTTATATAATACGTTTAAATGAAGGAAAATGAAGTAAGGCGTATTTACAAAGCAGGCCACCATAGATACCAGTCAGCAGTAATATCAAAATGACTTTAAGTGTAAATGAAATAGTCAGCATTTGGAGAACATACCATGCATTAAAAATAATCGGTTCACTGATGAAATAAAACGGATACGAATACCGGGACAAGGAATGGGCTTTTACTGCATCGATGCGGCATGCTGCATGGAATATGAACGTAAGTCCTAAAACGGCTGTTAAAGAGAGAAGTGACTGCAGTATGGGCATGAGTATTGGCAGTTGTAGAGATGGCTGCATCATAGCAATGCCGTAGGCTATATTTGCACAAATAAAGGCGATAAAACATCCGCGTGGCGGTATATATCCGTTAGTAGTAAACCAGCGATGCCGAAAGGCATATATGCCGAGCACAACATATACAATACCGATGCACAACCAATCTGCGCGAGGCGGTAAAACGTGAACACCAACTATATGCAGTGTGGGAACACAGGCAATGCCATATAGCAGCAGTGTTAAAACGACGAAAAAGGCAATGAAGAAAAACGGCCCTGGACGAGACTGTACGCGATGCTGTAAAAGCTGGCGATTTCCTTTTTTTAATCCCATCAGGATAAGACAGGAAAGCAGCAGAAATCCTAAGAACCAATGGGAACTAACGGCGAATTGGCTATTTTCCCAATTTTGCAGATAAAAATCGAGCCAGCCGAGTGTGCCACCTTGCTGCAGATACGTTACATACGCTTCTTCCGGTGCTAATAACACAGCAGCAATGAGCCAAGGAATACCTAGGCGCAGCCATTTGGCATTAAAAAAAGAACGAAATGTGTGAATTCGTAGTACCGATGCACTAAAATAGGTACTGATATATACGAGAACAGGTAAAATAATCAAACTGCACCAATCGTAAAAGGCAGTCCAAGAATGAAGAACCATAGCCAGTACGCCGAGTAGTACAGCCATAAAACGAAGCATATCTAAATATATAAGGCGATTCATTATCCATCCCTTCTTTCTAAGAGAGTAGGGTAAAAACCATAGGAACAACTATATTTTCTTACCCTCGTATATTATAATACAATTATAAAAATTTATTAAATAAACACAAAAAAATATCGAAAGAAGTGAGACACATGGTTATTACGACGGAAGACAGTGTTATTCGCTTATTTGTTGCGCTGATTTTAGGTGCCATGATCGGATATGAACGGCAGTCTCAAAGTAAAGCCGCCGGTCTGCGGACGCATACGTTAGTATGTGTAGGTGCGTGCTTGTGTATGATTATATCCATTCATATTGCGATGGATGCTTTTTTTATGTACGGATACCGTAATTCTGACCCAGAACGGATTGCAGCCCAAGTCGTTTCCGGCGTAGGTTTTCTGGGAGCCGGTACGATTATGGCAAATCAAAAAGCACGGAATGTACAAGGATTGACAACAGCTGCCGGATTATGGACAGTCGCGGCAATTGGATTAGTAGTTGGTGCGGGCTATTTGATTGAAGCCATTACTGCGACAGTGATGATTTTGGTCGTATTGACTGTTTTTGTGCAATTTGATAAAATACTCAGTCTTCGTCACCGCAATACGTATATGCTGCATATTTTTATGAAAAATACCGTAGGACAATCGCGGCGGCTGTCGGCTTTTTTACAGGATCAGAATGTACGGGTTGAAAAATTTCGTGTCGTATCGGAAGAAGATGAGTCTATCGTTGAATTGGAAGTATTAATTTGGTCAAATCGCCGCATTGCTCCCAGTGAAATAGTGGGTCAATTGTTAGCACTCAAAGGCATTATGCGAGCAGGATGTGAAGTATATCAAAAGGATAAACAAGCAACATAAGATTACAATAATATTGTCCTATGGACGGCGACAAAAATACCTTCTAAAAGAGCGTATTGGTAGATTATACATGGTTTTGCTTATTGAAAAAATGAAGAGAAAAATAGTATGTTGAAAACGTCTTGACAATTCGTGATGGTCTGCATACATTTTGTATACAGTATTTTTACTTTGTATACAGTATTTTATAGCATAAAATGTATAAATTATAAGAAGAACATAGTATAATGTAATCCAATTCATAAAGCACAACAAGGTAGGAATTTTGGAGGAATTTGTATTATGACAGTAATGGCAGCAACAAGCAGAGAAGGGAAAAAAATTAATGATGTAGTTTATTTTGCAGGAGATGACGCCCGAGAAGCGATAGCGACATATGGTGCCGATAACGTAGTAAATGCAACAATGGGCTGTTATGCAGGAGAAGACGAAGTCTTAGGATGCTTGCCTGTCGTTGAAAAATTGTATCGTAACTTGCCTATTCGTGACTTTACGGCATATGCACCGCCTGTAGGCTTAGAAGAATACCGTCAGGCAGCAATTAGTGAAACCTTTGAAGATCAGCGACCGGAGGGATATATTGATGCCGTTGCTACGGCTGGCGGTACCGGTGCCGTTCATATTGCGATTGCCAACTATTCGGAAATTGGCGACAGCATTCTCGTAGCAGATTGGCGTTGGAGCATTTACGAAGCATTAAGTAATGAAGTGGGCCGCTCGATGAAAACCTTTGCATTACTGGACGACAATCAATCGTTTAACATTGAATCATTTTCTTCGTCCGTGACAGAATTATTGAATAAACAGGATTCATTGCTTATCATTTTAAATACGCCGGCTAATAATCCTACGGGATTTTCTTTATCCGAACAAGATTGGACGAAAGTGCTGGATGTCTGTCGTTTTCATGAAAAACAGGGAAAACGTATTACGATTTTGGTTGATATTGCTTATATTGCCTATGCAGGCGAAAAAAATGAAGTACGGAAATTCATGAAACAATTCAGCAACTTACCGAAAAATATTTTTGTACTCATCGCCTATAGTATGTCTAAAGGATATACGATGTACGGACAGCGTGCTGGTGCTCTTGTCGGTGTGTCATCTAGTAAAGAGGTTATGGATGAATTTGTAGAAGTTGCTAAATATTCAGCTCGGACTGCTTGGTCTAATATCAATCGTGCAGCTATGACACTGCTTGTTAAAGTTCGCAATGATAAGGCTTTGCAGGAAGAAGTGGATCAAGAACGTTGTGCTTTTTATAATTTAATTGAAGAACGAGCTAATATCTTTATGAAAGAGGCAAAGGCATGCGGTCTTCATGTCGTTCCTTTCCATTCAGGATTTTTTATTGCAATTCCTGTAAAAGATTCGGCAGCGGTTTGTCGGGAACTGCAAAAAGAACTGATATTTGGCGCCCCTATCGATTTAGGCGTTCGGTTGGGTGTATGCTCTGTGCCTAAAACCAAAATGAAAGGCTTAGCAGCCAAGGTACAACGAGCTGTTCAAGCTGTAGAACACGCATAAACGAATACCTTATTGAAACTGTCGTATTTGATATATGTTGTCCGCATAACACGATGCATAATGCGGAAATACGTTATCAAACGGCAGTTTTTTTATATCCTATGCAACGGAGTAGGAATAAAAGCTTTTAGGTTTCCCAATATTAATGATATAATATATACTGGCTTTTTAGCCGATATACAGATGGATACCTTATATAGGGAGGGATAATAGATGTCAGAAGTTCGTATTTCATTTTTAGCCCACAGCGGATTTGCCGTAGAAACGGCGACTAAGGTACTCGTGTTTGACTATTATACCGATAAACAGAAGATTGTCGATACCTATGCCAAAGGGAATAAACCGTTATGGTTTTTTATCAGTCATTGGCATGAAGACCATTTCAATCGGGATATTGCCAAATTTGAAGACCATACGCAGCATTATATTTATAACAAAGATGTACGGTTTCATTGTCAGAATCCTCAAAAAATGCAATCTATGCGTTTATATGATACAATACATATGGAAGATGCAATTGTTACGCAGTATGGCTCGACAGACGAAGGCGGCTCATTTTTGGTACAGACAGATGGCTTAAAAATTTTTCATGCCGGCGATTTGAATTGGTGGCATTGGTTGGGCGATACTGATGCCAATAACGCCGTTGCCAAGGAAAATTTCCAACGGGAAATGAAAAAATTGTCAGGCCAAACGGTAGATATTGCCTTTTTCCCTGTTGATGCACGGCTAGAAGGCGCTCGTGAATGGGGCGTAACAGGCTTTTTGAAGGATGTGACCGTAACGAAATGCCTGATACCAATGCATTATTTTGGTGCGCCATGGACACCATCAAATGAATTTAAAGCGGCATATGGCAACGTGCCTGTATGGATACCGATTCACGAAGGCGACACTGCAACGATAGACTAACCAAAGACAACTAAAGGAGGACTAGCATGACTGAATTACAGACGACGGTACAGCCGCGGCGCAGTCATATTGCCAATTATATATTAATACTGGCTGCCATTATTCTGTTGCTGGCGTATCCGTTCCAAGACTTTTTTTGGGGCGTTTTATTGACCCATTTGGCCAGTGCTGCGCTTATCGGCGGCTTAGCTGACTGGTATGCCGTAACGGCACTGTTTCGTAAACCTTTGGGCATATCATTTAAAACTGCGTTGATTCCCAGCAGTAAAGAACGAATTGCTGAAATGGCGCGACATATGATAGAATGCGAAATTTTGACAGTGCCTAACATGTATAACGTATTAAAACATCATCCCGTATTGGGAGCGACGTTGGAATATTTACATACCGAAAAGGGATTTCAATCGTCTGAACGTATTTTAGGTCAAATCTTAAATACCTTTTTATATACGATTGATATGAAAACTGTAGTAAAGGCTTTTTCCGGTTTGGGCGGCGAAGCCATTGAAAAAATAGATTTAGCCCCGATTATGAGCAAAGCGATAAAAATTGGACTACGCGGTGAATCAGGAAAAGACTTCTTGGACTTTATGATTTTGAATTTAGAACAGCTCATCAAAAGCGATATCATGAAGCAATACATCGGAGAAATTTATGAAGCATCGGTGATGCAGTATGCCAACCGGCACATGATGATAAAGCTTCTGATTAAGCCGATTTTAAAAAGTGAATTGTTTCGTCCGGATACAGTAGCTGAAAAATTACAAAGTAAAGCATTGGAATTACTGGCAGAAGCTAAAAAGGAAGATTCGAAACAACGAAAACAAGCCTTGAAGTATTTGTGGAAACAGACGGAGCAAATTAATTTTAATGAAGAGTGGCGTCAGCGGATTGACAGCTACAAAAATCGTATGTATCAAAGCTTGGTGACTCGCCCGGATACGCGAGAAGCATGGCAGCGATATGTTCAAGACCCGGAACGGCAAAAACGAATTTGTACGACGGCGGCGAAATATGCTGTTCGTAAATTGGAAACATGGCGGGACAGTCCCGACCAAATTGAACAGATGAACCGAGCAGCGTTGGCATTTGCAGCTCGTGAACTCAAACGACTGCAAGTTTGGTTTGGTAAAACGGCAGAAGAAGAAATCATGAAATATGATGGACAACGTTTGGCACAGCAGTTGGAAAACAGCGTCTGGTATGATTTGCAAATGATTCGAGTCAATGGTTCGCTTGTCGGGGCTGTACTGGGAACGGTGATTTATCTTGTCATGTATGCTGTAAAAGGAGGTGTGTAACATGACCTATCGACAGCGGGCGAATGCCATTTTAGGCTTGTCCTTTTTCTGTTTTATAGTGATTCTTTGGTGGTGGTACACACATGACTTGAGTGTATGGGAAGAGTTGTTGTTTTTTGTCATTCAGTCGGCTTTGATTGGCAGTATTGCCGATTGGTTTGCTGTAACCGCTTTATTTGATAGGCCTTTGGGTTTTCCATATCATACAGAGCTTGTTTATCGTCATCGTAATCAAATTATCAACAGCATGACTCGGATTATTTCCGAAAAATTGTTGCAGCCCGATATGTGGCAGGAAAAACTCTATCAAATTTCCTTTATGGATAAATTGATTAACTGGTTGCAAAGTCCTAATGGTAGAACACGGTTTCGGGCACTTTTATATGAAATTGCTCAACGAGCATATCGCCATGCGCAACAAGATGAAACCCAAGAGTCTATCGCTTCCCATATTCGCCAATACTTACGTCAACAGCCATTGGTTAGCTTTTTTCAGGACCGTCTGATTTCTCTGTTAGAAGATCCGAACAGCAACATGTTCAATGACGCTATTGGACTAGGAAAAGAACTTGTTCAGAGTGATGATTTTGATGAAGTATTAGATAAATTGATTCAACAGTGGATTGAAGAATCAAAACATTCGACAGTATCCCTTATTACGCTGCAAAAATTTGTCGGTATTGTTGATACCCGCAAAATTGCCAAAGATATCAAAATGGGTATTTTGAAATGGTTGGAACAATGGGAACATGCAGAAGGGGAGCAACGGGAATGGCTGTGCCGCAAACTGGAATTATTCTTATATTCTATGAATGGACAGCTGGCATATGGCGTACAAAATTGGCAAGATCAGTTTGTCGATTCCCTGCCTATCGAACAATGGCTGAATGCCACGCAGCGTTCGGCCAAAGAATACTTTACTAGAGGAGATACGGGTAAAGAAGAATTAAAAGACATATTGGAAGAACAGTTCCTTCATTATGTACAGTATTGCAGCAGCCATCCGGAAATTAAAGATTGGCTGGATGAACAAATCCGTCGGGCTTGCAACGTTATTTTGGAACATGAACACTCGTTGATAGCCGTAGCTGTTCGCGATGTATTGTCGGGCTTTGATAAACAGAAATTTAATCATTTCTTGGAAAGCAAAGTTGGCGAAGATTTGGCATGGATTCGTATTAACGGTGCCATTGTCGGTGGGACGATTGGTCTTGTCGTATTTGCTGCGTTGCATATCATCTATCAACCCATAGTGCCTTGGATTCGGCATCTGTTCTTGTAAATCGTCTTTTTCAAGAAAACTTGAGTTTTATATACTATAGCAGATATATATCGTTCGTTATTGCTGTGATGGCATGGATGTAGAAAAACGAAAGATACTATATCTGCTTTTTTTATAGAATGATTGGGGGTGACAGTATCATATTTCCCGCTTGTGCAAAAAAACGTACCACTTATGTACTTTTTTTCTATGCTATGTGAATATTCGATATAATACAATTAAGAAAACAAACGTCTTGTTGTAAAAGACAGAGAGGAGGGAGCATATCATGTTGCGGATTGCGATTTGTGATGACCAAATAGATCAACTCAAAGAAATACGGAACTTGGCAGAAGCGTATGTCACGCGTCAGCAAGAAACGGCAACGTATACAGAATATACCAATGCCTTTACCTTTTTGGAAGACTTGGATAAGCAAAAATATGATTTGGTATTATTGGATGTTTGCATGCCCGGTATGTTGGGAACAGAAGTTGCCAATGAAATGAGGGAAAAGAAATACCATGCTGAAATCATCTTTTTGACGACCAGCGATGAATTTGCTGTCGAAGCCTTTGCGCTCAAAGCCATTCACTACTTAGTCAAGCCCGTGCGGCAGGAGCTGTTTGACGGAGCGATGGACAGAGCAATCGAAAAAATTAAGCAGTGCCACAGCGGTAAAATTATTTTCCGCCTCGTCGGCTGCGGCATTCAGATTGAAGAAGTGGATCATATTGCCTATGTAGAAAGCGATGGTCATGTCCAGCGTGTATTTCTGACAGACGGTACCTATTTGGATTCCAGACAGTCCCTGACATCATTACTCAATACACTGGAATGCATTACGCCGGGACAATTTGTATCGCCGGGCAAAGGATTCATCGTCAACCAAAAAGCAATTCACGTTATCAAAAGCAATTATATCGAAATCCAAGGAAAAGAAATTCCCATAGCGAAGCGAAAATACCGTCAGTTTCAAGAAGACTATTTCCGCTACATCTTTTCTAAATAGGAATCCAAAGTACATTTAGCATATCTATACGACCACCCAGGTGGTCTATCATCCAATATAATACAAAACGTTTTATATATACAAGCGAAGGGAAGTGTCTATATGAATAAAATATTTAAAGTCATCTATAGTAAAGTACGGAACTGCTACGTCGTCACCTCAGAATTTTCCAAAGCCAATACAAAATCGTCCACAGGTTCATCTAAACAAACCGTAAAGAAATCGTTGCTGTCCTTGGCGATTGCTATGGGTATTACTGGCGGTAGCTTTGTGAATGTGGGAGCAATGGATACAGTGCATGTAGATGAAAGCACTGGTACGACATATCAGGAAGTATATACAAAAGATGGTGCGGATAAGACTTTCGCAACTAAAACAGAATTGGCTAATAAAGCAAATACTAGTGACGTAGCGAATATTAATAGTAGTATTAGTAATTTACAAACAGAAGTAAAAAATACATACACTAAAACGGAAGTAGATACAGCTTTGGATAAAAAGGCAAATGCAGATAATGTATATTCCAAGTCAGACATTGATACAAAGTTATCTGAAGCTAGTGATACTGTAAATACTAAATTGGGAGATTATGCGAAAACAGCTGATGTAAATGCTGAATTGGCAAAGAAAGCTGATACAGATAGTGTATACAGTAAAACTGAAGCTAACAATACCTTTACCACTAAAGATGAGTTGAACACAGCTAAAACTGAATTAGAAGGTAAAATTAATTCTAATACTACCAAAATTGGGGAGTTAGAAACTAAAGCAACAACGACAGAGCATACTTTGAATGACCATTCGGGTAGATTGACTACTGCAGAATCTGACATTGATAAATTGCAGGCTAGTATGACAACCGCTGAATCTGATATCGATAAATTACAAGGGGAAATGACTACCGCTCAGTCAGATATCAATAGTCTCAAAACAAAAGATACCGAATTGTCCGGAAAAATTGATGCAAATAAAACTATCATTGATAAAAATGCTGGAGACATTACTACTATTAATGGTAAGTTGACGACTGATGAAGCTAATATTGCAAAAAATACCACTGATATTGCAGCCAATAAGACAGCTATTGATGGCCTAAAGAAAGATGTAGGAACAGTCACTGGTGGTGGTTATTTGGATGGCAGTGATACCATTGCCGGAAACCTTGGCAGATTGAATAAGGGTTTGACCGATGAAGTGACGGCACGGACTGAGGCAGACAATGCATTGTCCAAGCGAATTGGTACAGTTGATGCAGATGGTGAATATATCAAGAAGAGTGCTACCAATAATGTTTCTGAAAACTTGAAAGCCTTGGACGAACAAGCGAAAGCGAATGCAGCATCTACGGCTAAAAATACCAATGATATCCACAGTAATGCAGAAGCCATTGCTAATGTTTCTGATAACTTGACTAAGTTAGATAAGGAATTAAAAGATACCAATAACCGTACCGCAGGTATCAAACGGGATGATGTGCATAACGAAACAGTTATTGAAGGAAAAGTAACCATTGACCAAGAGGGTAATATTTCTAAAGTAAAAGACTTAGGTGCAGAAACTGTTACAACTACTGGCAACGCATCCATTGGTGGGGATTTAGAGGTTAAGAAAAACACCACGTTGGATGGAACACTTACCGCTAAAGGAGAATCTACTTTTGAAGATGATGTGACAGTAAAGAAAGATTTGACTGTAGATGGTAAGCTGAATGTCAGTGAAATTTCCATGAAGAATAATAACCAGGATTCCAATGGGGATATTCATGATAGTTCGACTACTATTACAGCTGATGGTATTTCCAATAAGGCTAGCATTGAAAATAATGGAAAAATCACAGAAAGTCAATTTACCCATAATGAAAAAGGTACATTCAATCATGCCAAAGAAGGGGATTCTACCGATTGGAAAGAAGCCACTTCCAATGTGACTGCCAATGGGGTAGAAAATATTGCCAAAGATTCCAAGGGCAATAACAATACCTTTACGCAGACTGTTACTGAAACCAAGAATACTTTGAAGGATGAAGCTGGAAACACTTCTTCTACGCGTCAGGATGCGGAAGGAAATTATGGCTATGTGAAAGATGCGGATGGCAACAAGAGCTATACCAAGCAGGAAGGAGATCGTATTGCGGATTCTGTGATTGGCAAAGATGGTAAGAAGACCTCTTCGGAAATGACTTCGACGGATATCACCAATACCGCTAAAGATGGCACTATCAAGAATGATGCCAAAGATATTGTCAACAAAGCAACCAATGAAATCACTAATGAAGCGGGAAGTAAGATTACAGACAAAGTGGGAGACAATACTCGTGTTACAGATACCAATGGCATTAAAGATTCTGTAGGAACCGATACTTCTAGCGAAATGACAAGCGGTAAAATTACAGATACAGCTGGCGATTCTAGTGTAACAACGGAAAATGGTAAAGGCACTACATTTACTAAGACTGATGCTAAGGCTTTTAGTGATGGTGGTACAACAGATACCAATATTTCCGGAAATAAGCTGACTACTGGTCGTATAGAATCTAACGAATTGAAAGTATCTGACAAAGATGGCAATAATACAGCAGATTTGAATGTGAAAGCAGGAGAAGGTGTGACTGCTTCGGCTGGTAATGGTACAACTACGGGTTCTCTAGATGTAAAAGACGATGAAGTGGGCAGTGCTGTGAAAAACGCAGCTGGTAATGGTTCTGATTTCCGTCAGCGTATCGATGCGATTATGGGTAACGTAAAATCTGCTGATGGAGAATCTGAAGTGATTCAGAAAGGCAATCAGATTACCTCTGAAGTTGGCAAAGGCGAAACTACCAATTCTAAAGTTACGCAGACTAAAGATAAGATTGAATCGGTTCTGACTGATGGAAATAATCAAAATCTGACTATTGATCAGGCGGATATGTCTGCGTCGGCCATTAGCAATGGCAATAAAATGAATCAGACTGTAGAAAAT
>CALBLM010000041.1 GCA_937895695.1 uncultured Megasphaera sp. | reverse complement strand
GAGCAATTTTTTTAGAGAATCAGGATGAACAAAACTAAATGTTACTGTTTCATTCAAACCGCTACCACTAAGCATAGCTGAAATTTTTTCGCCAACTTGATGACGGAATCCTTCTTCTCCCTTAGAAATATTAGCCCATGGGCGTGTAGATGGAATATTTTCATAGCCATAAATACGAGCAACTTCTTCGGCAATATCCGGCATTTCCGTGCAATCGCCACGATAAGATGGAACAACAGCAGTAATGGTTTCACCATTTTTTTCAATGCCAAACTGCAATGTTTCAAGAATATGAATCATCTGTTCTTCCGGAATATCCGTACCCAAGAAATTATTGACTTGTTTAGCCGTAAAGGAAATCTTCGTCGTTTCTTGCGGATGTGGGTATACATCGACAATGCCCTTGGCAACATCGCAAGCATTCATCTGCTGTAAAAGCTGTGCGCAACGATCCAACGAATTCAAGCAACTATGCGCATCCAATCCCCGTTCAAAACGGCCGGAAGCTTCCGAACGCAATCCTAAGGAACGGCCTGTATGACGAATGCTGGAACCTTTAAAGGAAGCACATTCTAGAATAACAGTCTTCGTATCAGCCGTAACTTCTGAATCATAGCCACCCATAATACCGGCAATACAGCATGGTTTCTGCGCATCAGCAATAACTAACATATTGTCATTGAGTCTACGATCTACGCCATCGCTTCATCTGCATGGGCACGGCGAGCAATCAAATGGTGTTCTGCAACTTTATCATAATCGTATGCATGAAGAGGAATACCCAATTCAATCATGACATAATTGGTAACGTCAACAACGTTATTAATCGGGCGAACGCCGGATTTACGCAAACGCTGTTGCATCCAAAGCGGGGATTTACCAATTTTAACATTTAAAAGCAACCGAGCCGCATACCGACTGCATAAGTCTTCATCTTCGATTGAGACAGTTACTTTTCCATCAATTGGTTCGTCACATTCTGTGACATGAATATCTGGATACGATGCCTGTTTATTGCTTAAAACAGCAAATTCACGACTCAGCCCCACCATCGAGAAGCAGTCTGCGCGGTTTGGCGTCAATTCATATTCATATACGACATCTCTAGCATCCAAATAATCGGCTGCATCGACACCAATCGGCGTATCTTCCGGCAAAATCCAAATGCCATTGCGTTCTTCCGGCAGTAACACACTGTCATCAAATCCGAGTTCATGGGCAGAGCACAACATGCCATTAGATGGCACACCGCGAAGTTTAGAGCGTTTAATTTTCACACCGCCCGGTAAATGCGCCCCATGCACTGCAACCGGAACGATTTGTCCTTCACGAACATTTTTAGCACCCGTAACAATTTGCAGTTGTTCACTGCCAACATCAATTTGGCAGACAACTAATTTATCTGCATCAGGATGTTTATCAATCTTTAAAATTTTACCGGTAACTACTTTTTTGATTTCATTGCCCCAATATTCTACTTGTTCTACAGGAATACCGGCAATTGTCAGGGTATCAGCAAATTTCTGCAGATCTTGTGTCATATCGACATCTACGTAATCCTGCATCCATTTTAAAGAACTTTTCATCGTTTATACCTCCTAGAACTGGTTCAAGAACCGCATATCATTTTCATAGAATAACCGCAAATCATCAATACCGTATTTGAGCATAGCAATACGTTCAACACCCATGCCAAACGCAAAGGCGCTGACTTCATTGGGGTCATATCCATTCATACGCAATACGTTAGGATTCGTCATGCCGCAGCCCAAGATTTCCAGCCAACCTGTATGCGAGCAAACACGGCATCCTTTACCACCACACATAACGCAAGAAATATCGACTTCAGCACTTGGTTCTGTAAATGGGAAATAGCTGGCACGGAAGCGAACTTTCGTTTGTGGTCCAAAAATATCGCGAAGAAAATCTTCCAATATGCCCTTTAAATCGGAAAAACGAATATTTTTATCGACAATCATGCCTTCCATCTGATGGAATACCGGTGAATGGGTTGCATCATAATCGCAGCGATATACTTTGCCCGGTGCAATGATTTTAAATGGTTCATTTGGTTTATGTGCTTGAAGTGTACGTGCTTCCATTCCAGATGTATGTGTACGAAGCAAAATGTTATCCGTAATATACATGGAATCCTGCATATCACGTGCCGGATGATCTTCCGGTAAATTTAAACATTGGAAATTGTAATAGTCTGATTCAATGTCCGGACCTTCTACGATGGAAAAGCCCATGCGAAGAAATGATTCTTCCATCAGACGACGTGTCAAATGCAAGGGATGTTCATGGCCTAATACAGGTTTTCTGCCAGGCAATGTAATGTCAATCTTTTCAGACTGGATTTTTTGTTCCAATGCCTGTTCTTTTAATTCTTCCATCTTCGCTTTGACTTGTTCTTCTATCACATTGCGTGCTGCATTAACCAGTTGTCCTACTTTAGGTCGTTCTTCTTTAGAAAGATTTTTTAATTCTTTCATCATAGCCGTTAATTCGCCTTTTTTACCCAAATATTTGACACGGATATCTTGTACATCCTGCAAGGCTTGACTGGCAGCGAGTTGATCACTGACAGCTACTTTGATAGCCTCAATCTTATCATTCATCATCTGTATAATCCTCCTCATCATTATAAAAACAAAAAGACTTTCGCCCCTCTAAGGGGCGAAAGTCTAATTTCGCGGTACCACCCTAATTGTATCTCCTGTGTTCGTTAACGGGAACTCCCGTCCAGCCTACTCCGTTCAGCTGAAAGGCTCCAAAGTGAACCGCATACCTGATCTGATGCGCAGCTCTCAATCTGCGGCTGCGTTCCCTGTCTTCAGATGTCCAGCATATGCTCTCTTTTTCATCGCCATATACTATATCACCATACGTGACTGCCTATATTGTATCAGTATAATGTCTTATTTGCAATAACTAAACGTTGAATTTGGTTCGTGCCTTCATAAATCTGCATGATTTTTGCATCACGCATATATTTTTCGACTGGATATTCTTTAATATAGCCATAACCACCCATAACCTGTACAGCATTCGTCGTTACCTGCATTGCGACATCAGAGGCGTTGCATTTAGCAATCGCTGCTTCACGGCTGAATTCCATGCCTTGATCTTTCATCCAGCAAGCACGATGTACTAAAAGGCGAGCTCCTTCTACTTGCATAGCCATATCAGCAATCATGCTCTGTACCATTTGGAACGATGCAATCGGTTTATCAAATTGCACACGAACTTTAGCATATTCACAGCAAGCACGGAAAGCAGCTTCAGCGATACCTACCGATACAGCCCCTACAAACGGACGAGCTGCATCCAATGTATTCATTGCAATACGGAAGCCTTGCCCTTCACGGCCTAAGCGGTCTTCCATCGGTACATAGCAATCTTGGAAAATGAGTTCTGTCGTATTGGACGCACGAATACCCATTTTATTTTCTGCTTTGCCTACAGTAAAGCCTGGTGTACCCTTACGAACAATAAATGCCGTTAAGCCGCGAATTCCACCGGTCTTGCGAGTATTGGCAAATACAACAAATACTTCTGCTAACGCACCGTTCGTAATAAAGCATTTCGTACCGTTTAATACATATCCTTTACCGTCTTCCGTTTTGACAGCACGCGTAGAAACAGATCCAGCGTCAGAACCTGTACCCGGTTCTGTCAAGGCAAATGCTGCCAAGTTATCTTGATTGATAATATCAAAATATCGTTTTTTCTGGTCATCATTGCCCGCAATAATAACTGGATAGGATGCCAGTGCATTGGCAGCTACTGTTGTGGCTACGCCAGCACAGCCTTTCCCCAATTCTTCATAAATAGCAGCAATCGTAATCGCATCTAAACCGGCACCACCAAATTCTTCCGGAATGGCTACGCCCAAAAGACCTTGAGCTGCTAATTTTTCCAGTAAGCCTTCATGAAGTTTTCCCGTTTCATCCATTTCACCGGCATACGGAATAATTTCTTTTTCTACTAAATCGCGAACAACCTTAATAATCCCTTTTTGTTCGTCATTATAAGCAAAATCCATATCTGCTAACCAACCTTCCGTTTAAATCCTATTCAACTAATCAATTCGTCCCAATACATAAAAGGAAGAACGCCCTTTGACGACAACCTTTCCTTCTTCATCAAAACATTCACATTCTACGACAATCGTTTTTCCTCCATGATGAACTACTTGACCAATGCCAATCACCCGGTGTCCTACTTCTACGCGACGGACATAATTCATATTAATTTCCAACGTCGTTACTTGAAACCCAAGTGTCCGACTGGCAATTCCCATCAACGTATCACAAAATGCCGCCAACACGCCACCAGAAGCAATACCCCGATAATTACACAAATTCGGCTTAATATCAAAGGATAATCGAATCCATCCTTCATCTGCATCTTCTATCTGGCAGGGAAGATTTTTAAAATACGGTGTCTTACTCATAATCCC
>CALBLM010000040.1 GCA_937895695.1 uncultured Megasphaera sp. | reverse complement strand
GACATCTATAGGAAGTGTCAAGAATATTTTATAAATTTTTCCAAAAAAGTATGTCTTATCATTCCCTATTGACAGGATACAAACTGGCGTCTGCCAAATCATCGGCGACGCCAGTTTATATATCTTCCTGCAGTTACTTATATTGATCTATTAATGTTTGGAATGCAGCAAAAGAACGACGAATCATATCTGGATCGACACAATATGAAATACGAACATAGCCAGGGCAACCAAAACTATCGGCCGGAACAATGAGCAAATTCAGTTTTTTAGCTTTTTCTGAAAAGGCACAGGCATCCGGTTCCGGTGATTTGACAAATAGATAAAAGGCTCCGCTAGGATATACACATTCATAGCCCATATCTTTTAATCCATTATATAACAGTTTCCGATTGTCATCATACAGCTTGACATCTGAAAACTGTCCTAAGCATTTGAGCACGACATCCTGGAATATATGTGGCGCACAAACAAACCCCATAGCTCGGCCGGCTCCGCAAACAGCTGTATATACGTGATGAGCATCTGCTGCACAGTCCGGTACCAAAATGTAACCGATACGTTCTCCCGGAAGTGACAAAGATTTACTATAGGAATAGCAAATGACCGTATTCGGATAGAATTTAGGTACATACAAAATAGGCAATCCGTCATAAATAATTTCTCGATACGGTTCATCAGATATCAAATAAATAGGATGACCGATTTCTTTCGATTTTCTGTTTAACACCGCAGCCAATTTCGTGTACGTATCAGCTGAATATACGGTTCCTGCCGGATTATTCGGCGAATTAATAATGACTGCCCGCGTATGCGGTGTAATCGCCTGTTCCATGGCTTCCATCGAAATTTGGAAATTTTTCGTATCTGGCGGTAAAATCACTTCATGGGCTCCGGCGTTATGAATAAACACGGTATATTCCGGGAAAAACGGAGCAACCAAAAGGACTTCATCCTGCGGTGTTTCTACCAATGCCTTTAATGTAATCGTAAGAGAAGCAGCGGCGCCGCATGTCATATAAAAATTATTCGCCTTAACGCCGGCATCATAGGTTTGATTCATATAGTCAGCCAGTCCCTGCCGCACGACTGCATCACCGGCAGCAGCCGTATAACCATGAATGGCTACTGATTCCCGCGTGTCCAACATATCTTCCATTGCCTCTTTAACACAGGCCGGTGCCGGTACGGTCGGATTCCCAATGCTAAAATCAAATACATGTTCCGATCCTACAATCTTCGCCTGTTCTTGTCCATATGCAAATAAGTCGCGAATAACCGATGCCTGCGATCCCAATGCGTACATTTCTTTTGATGCCATATGTATCCACTCCCTTTGTCTTCCTTACTAAGTAGAATTTATATTATTATATTATATATCATATTTACATAAAATTACAATGTATCTTCCTTGTATTTCATTAGTATTTTTTAGCATGCCAACCAAGAAATTTGCAAAGTATCATAGCCTATGCCATAATAAGACATATTATACCTCAAGGGGGTCTTTGTATGAAAAAATTGAATCCCTATGTTTATCTTTTTTCCATAGGGCATTTTTCTGTTGACTGGGCGCAAGGCGCCATTCCGGCTTTACTTCCTTATTTTATCTCGTCTTGTCATCTCAATTACCAAGATGCGGCTACATTGATTTTTGCCAATATGCTCTTATCTTCTATATCCCAGCCTATTTTTGGATACTATTCTGATAAAATTTCAAAACCCTGGTTTATACCGTTAGGCCCTGTTCTTTGCGGTCTTTGTATTACAATATTAGGATTTACCGATAATTACTGGCTAATCTTTCTCTGTTCTATGTTTAGTGGTTTTGGTTCATCTATCTATCATCCTGAAGCAGCTCGTATGGTCAACAAAATTTCTGGCTCATTAAAAGGGCAGGCCATGGGAAGTTTTTCCGTTGGTGGCAATGCCGGCTTTGCCATTGGACCCATGGTTGCCGGTTTTTGTGCCTACGTATTTCATAGCTATGGCCTGATTATTTTCGGTATCGTGAACGTTTGCATTGCCTTGCTGTTATATCACCACATTCCCAACGTACTGCAGCAAATCCAACAGGTTGATACGGAAGAAATCAAACAACATATCCATACAGGAGAAGAAAATGATTGGAAATCCTTTGGAAAACTAACAGTTGTTATTTTTGTTCGTTCCATTGGCTTTACAATTTGCAATGCTTTCATTCCCATTTACTGGATTCATGTGCTGCATGCCTCGCCATCCCAAGGCAGTCTAGCTTTGTCCATTCTCTTTTCGATGGGCGTCGTTATTACTTTTATTGGCGGCTTATTATCAGATCGTTTTGGATTTCTTAAAGTCATGCGCGGTTCCATGTGCTTGATGGTTCCGGCTATGTTTCTATTTGTCAACAGCACAAATATTTGGCTGTCTACGCTGCTATTGTTGCCTGTTGCCTTTTCCCTATTCGCCGCATATAGTCCTATCGTCATCTTAGGACAAACATTTCTCAGCAAAAATATCGGTTTAGCTTCCGGTGTCACCTTGGGACTCAGCACAACCATTGGCGGTTTATGTTCTCCCTTAGTCGGCTGGGCTGCCGACCAATGGGGCATCTCTATGGCATTACAAGTACTTTGGATCAGTGCTGTATTCGGTGCCATCTTTGCGTTTCTTACGCCAATACCAAAAGCATGGAAAACACAGCGTAGTAAATAAGCTGTCATTCTCGTCAATCACCCCGAAATATGATATTATATGAAAAGGATTTTCAATATAATATCTATTAGGAGGTTGTTTGATGACTGACATGTCTGTAGAAAAAAAGCGACGCCATGAATTAGACACGGTATCTCTCATGATACACATATATTGTCGCGGCAATCATCGTACAAAAGAAGGACTCTGCCCTTCGTGTCAGGAACTGGCTGACTATGTAAAACAACGTACCAAACACTGTCCGCACATGGCGGAGAAAACATTTTGCAGTGCCTGCAAAACCCATTGCTATTCGCCGAAAAGACGTCGGCAAATACAAACCGTTATGCGCTACAGCGGACCGCGAATGCTTTTTTACGCACCTAGGCTTGCTCTATATCACGTATATATTCAGCTGAAAAGTAAACTACTATCTTCGTAGATTCATTACAAACGATATGTCGAATCATAAAAAAACAGGACAAGAACTATTCTTGCCCTGTTTTTTTATGATTCCCCTACAA
>CALBLM010000039.1 GCA_937895695.1 uncultured Megasphaera sp. | reverse complement strand
CAATACTCATATAATCCATGGTTTTCTCCTCCTTACGAAGTTGACTAAATCAACTATTTGCTGTTAGTATAGCAAAAACGAACCCATGCCGCAATATAAACACAATTATACGACTATATTTTTTAATCAAATTCTAATCTGATTCTAATCAAATTTTAATCTTTATCTGCTATAGTAATACTATATTCATTTTATGGAGGTATTGCGTATGAATGATAAACAACTCGGTCGATGCGGCGAAAAAGCGGCTGCACAATATATCTGTACAGACAAACACTACAAGCTTCTATCTCAAAATTACCGCAGCCGTCTCGGAGAAATTGATTTAATTGCCCAAGACGGCAGTGTTATTGTTTTTATTGAAGTAAAAACTCGTAAATCCTGTCAATACGGTCAGCCTGCTGAAGCCGTAGAAAAACATAAGCAACACAAAATCATTCAAACAGCTAAATCATACCTATCTCGATACGGGTTATGGAACAGCCCCTGCCGTTTCGATGTCATTGAAGTAATGCCGTCTGCTACAGGATTTCGTATTCATCATATTCGTCACGCTTTTTTGAGCGTAGAATAGGAGCCGCCTATGTTTGCACGTATTTATGGAGCTACTATTTTAGGACTGCACGGTAATATTATTACCGTAGAAACAGATATTTCCAATGGTCTGCCTGCATTTGAAATCGTTGGGCTTGCTACTACTTCCGTCAAAGAATCCAAAGAACGAGTTCGTTCGGCCATCAAAAACAGTGGATATGAATTTCCTATGCGCCGTATCACCGTAAACTTGGCTCCGGCAGACCTTAAAAAAGACAGTGCCGGTCTAGATGTCGCTATTGCTATCGGTATGATGGTATCAAGCGGACAAATTCCAGCAGAAGCCTGTCAACAAACGCTGTTTATCGGTGAACTGGCATTAGATGGGGCTGTTCGCCCGGTTACAGGTATTTTGCCTATGATTTTACAAGGGGCTGCGCAAGGATTTCACACTTTTTTCGTGAGTACCGACAATGCGAATGAAGCACTGTTATGCCAGGACGTTACCATTTATTCCATATCTTCTTTTTCAGATATTGTCGAACATCTATTGGGAAGAACGCGACTCTCCCCGTCTGTTTCTATCGCTTCTCCATGCAGTACACCAACTTACACCGTTGATTTTTCTGAAGTACAAGGCCAATTTACAGCGAAGCGTGCTTTAGAAATTGCTGCTGCCGGCGGTCATAATGTACTCATGATAGGGCCACCCGGTTCGGGAAAAACAATGCTTGCCAAACGCATTCCTACTATTCTGCCGCCAATGAATCTTCAAGAATCGCTAGAAGTTACTAAAATTTACAGTGTCGCTGGTTTATTTAAACAATCTCAAATGATGTCTGTCCGTCCATTCCGCAGTCCCCATCATACGATTTCCACAGCAGGATTAATCGGCGGCGGTTCCATTCCTAAACCAGGGGAAGTTACCCTTAGTCATAACGGCGTTCTTTTTCTCGATGAATTGCCGGAATTTCCCCGTTCTGTCTTAGAAGTACTACGACAACCTTTAGAAGACGGCGTCGTTCATATTGCCCGCGTTCATGCCGCCTTATCCTACCCCGCCCGGTTTGTATTAATTACCGCCATGAATCCTTGCCCATGCGGATTTCTTGGCGATAAAGATCATCCTTGTACTTGTACAACAGGCGAAATCCGCCGTTATGCCCGTAAAATTTCCGGCCCCTTATTGGATCGCATCGATTTGCATGTTACCGTAGAACGTCCCAAATACGCCGAACTGATTACCGAAATTCCGCAAGAGTCTTCTGCAGCTATTCGTCAACGCGTATGCGAAGCTCGCCAAATTCAAGAAAAACGGCTTCAACCGTATAGTCTTAGCTGCAATGCTCATATGGGACATCGGGAAATCAAAGATACGTGTCCCCTTACACAAGATGCTCAGCTTCTTTTAGAACAAGTATTTAACAAACTCAAACTCAGTGCCCGCAGTTATGATCGCATTATCAAAGTATCTCGAACCATAGCTGATTTATGTCATTCAGAAGAAATCAAAGACACACACGTCGCAGAAGCCGTTAGTTACCGGAACCCACTACAAAGGATGTGATATCATGCCAATACCTTCACCCGAATCAGAACGCCTGTATACAGCAGCTCTCCTTTCCATCCCTTTTTTAGGTTCTCGCACCATTCGTGCTCTTGTCGCACTATTCGGTTCAGCCAAAACAGTCTGGGAAACATCGGCCTCTACCTTGCAGGAAGCTGCCGGACTATCAAATAAAACAACACAATCCATTCAACACCATCGCCCTATCTATGATTGGGATCATCAACTACATTATCTACAATCACATCAAGTTCATTTGGTATCTTTATGGGAAGAGGCGTATCCGGCTGCATTACAACAAACATTTAATCCACCAGTTGTTTTATATTATCAAGGAATGCTGCCATCAACACAGCGAACGGCAGCTATCGTCGGTGCAAGAAAAGCAACTCCTTATGGTCTCAATGCAGCACAAACATTGGCAACAGATATGGCTCATCACCATATTACCATCGTTAGCGGCGG
>CALBLM010000038.1 GCA_937895695.1 uncultured Megasphaera sp. | reverse complement strand
CGCAGCAATACTTTTCCATCTACTAAAACGGTATCTACATCAAAACTGTTTGCTGAATATGCTAATAAGGACATGGTGTCATTTTTTGGATACCAATGCAGCCCTTCTCTATCTACTAACGTAATATCTGCTTTATATCCGGCTTCTAATTTACCGATATTTTGATAATTTAAGCATTTTGCGCCACCTTCTGTCAGCATATTGACAGCTGTTTCAGCCGGAATAACGACAGGATCTAATGTATTGGCTTTGTGAATGAGTGCGGCTAAATGCATTTCTTCCATAATATCTAAATTATTGTTGCTAGAAGCCCCATCAGTACCTAAGCCAACAACAATTCCTTTTTTCAGCATTTGGGGTACGGGGGCAATACCACTGGCTAATTTTAGATTACTACCTGCATTATGAGCGACTCTAACATGCTTTTTAGCCATAATATCCATATCAGCATCACCAACCCAAACACAATGTGCAGCTAAACAACCACAATCTAAGACGCCTAATTCATCCATTAATGCAATCGGCGATTTACCGTACTGTTTTTTAATGTTTTCCACTTCACCTTTTGTTTCACTTAAATGAATATGGATTTCAGCACCTAATTCATGTGCAAGGTCTACAACCTGCCGTAAATAGTCTGGCGGGCATGTATACGGGGCATGGGGCCCTAACATAACAGTAATACGGCCGTCTGCTTGATTATTCCAAGTTTGATAAAATTCTTTGCTTTCCTGCAGTGCTTGTTGGGCATTGGGTGTAATTCCGGTCATGCCGCGGCATAGGCAAGCACGAATACCTGATTCTTGTACGGCCTTGGCAACGTCATTCATGAAGAAATACATATCGGCAAAACTGGTCGTGCCGCAACGAATCATTTCAGCAATGCCAAGCATTGTTTGTGCATATACAACATCACTGTCAAGTTTATCTTCTGCCGGCCAAATTTTCTTTTCCAACCAATCCATGAGCTGCATATCATCGGCATAACTGCGAAATACAGTCATAGCAATATGATTGTGTGTATTGACAAACCCTGGCAGAGCCAGCATATTTTTACCATCTAATATTTCATCATAATTCGTCGTAACAGGAGCCATAGGAAATCCTATAATTTTATCGCCATCAATGGCAATATTTTGGTTTTCTTTGATTTGATGATCCTGATACAAGGCAACGTGTTGAATGAGTTTTTTCATTGCGTTGTACTCCTTATTAGTCCAAATTCAAATATTTGCGTTGTTCTTCAGAAAGGGAATCAATGGAATATCCCATAGATGCTAATTTGATTTTAGCGATTTCATTGTCAATATCATGGGGCAATACATACACATGATTGTCAAGTTCTGCATGATGATCCAAAATGTATTTAGCCGCTAATGCTTGTACGGCAAAGGAAAGATCCATGATTTCTGCTGGATGGCCATCGCCTGCAGCTAAGTTGACAAGGCGGCCTTCGGCCAAAAGATTAATGATATGGCCATTAGGAAGTTCATAGCCTTCGATATTATGACGAGCTTCAAAATGACGAACTGCCAGTTCTTCCAATTCTTTTTTATTAATTTCTACGTCAAAGTGACCGGCATTTGCCATGACAGCGCCATCTTTCATGTTTTTCATGTGTTCGCCACGGATAACATCTTTATCGCCCGTCAAGGTAACAAAAATATCACCGACTTTGGCAGCTTCTGCCATCGGCATTACTTCAAAGCCGTCAAATACAGCTTCAATTGCCTTAATCGGGTCGACTTCTGTAACGATAACATGAGCACCTAAGCCTTTAGCACGCATTGCGCAGCCTTTACCGCACCAGCCATAGCCGGCAACAACAACTTTTTTACCAACGACAGTGAGGTTTGTAGTACGCATAATACCGTCCCAAGTAGACTGACCTGTACCATATCGGTTATCAAACAGATATTTGCAGTATGAATCATTTGCAGCAATCATCGGGAATTTTAATGTACCCGCTTTATCTAAGCCATGCAAACGGTTGACGCCGGTTGTTGTTTCTTCTGTACCGCCTAAGAGATTTTCCATCGCATCCTGACGTGTTGTATGTAACAGATGAACTTGGTCCCCGCCATCATCGATAATGATATCTGGTTTATGATCTAATGATTTGTTGAGAAAATCAAAATATTCTTCATCTGTTGCACCATACCAAGCATAAACGGTTAAGCCGTCTTCAACCAATGCAGCTGCGACGTCATCTTGTGTAGACAAAGGGTTACTGCCTGTGACAATGACATTAGCACCGGCACGATGAATAACTTCTGCTAAATAGGCTGTTTTAGCTTCCAAATGAACGCTGACGCATACCGTTTTCCCTTTAAACGTTTGAGCTTCTTTTAATTTATCACCAATAGCATTTAAAGTCGGCATATAATGATCGACCCAGCTAATTTTTTCATGACCACTTTTGGCTAATTTAATGTCGCGAATAATTGATTCCATATAATGATAACCTCTTTCCTATAATTTTTTTATCATTTTGAAAAAAATGTTTGAACCTTTTCATCGTTAGGATGAAGGATAGTTCCCTTTTCAGTAAAGATACCTTGAATATTTTCATGCGGAGTTACGTCAAATGCCGGATTAAGTACCGATGTATTCGGCAATGCTGTGGCTGTACCGTGAAATTGCCGAACTTCATCATGATTTCGTTCTTCAATCGGAATTTCCACACCAGAAGACAGTGAAATATCAAAGGTTGAGATAGGCGCTGCAACGTAAAACGGAATATGGTGTTCTTTGGCTAAAATGGATACACCATATGTCCCTATTTTATTCGCTGTATCACCATTGTGTGCAATGCGATCGGCGCCTACAATTACGGCGTCGACGCCTTTGGTTTTCATAATCCACGCTGCCATATTATCGGTAATTAATGTAACGGGAATATGGTCTGCCATTAATTCAAAAGCTGTCAAACGGGCTCCTTGTAATAACGGGCGGGTTTCGTCGGCATATACCATTTTAATGAGTCCCCGTTTATGCAGTATACGAATAACGCCTAATGCCGTACCTACACCAGCTGTTGCCAATGCGCCAGCATTACAGTGCGTTAGAATCGTTAATGGATGCCCGATTTTTTACGGCTATGTCTTCATCTGCCCCATATGAAGACATAGCCGTATTAATGGCAATATCTTCTTGATGAAGCTGGATGGCTAATTTTTCTAAGGCGGTTAGGATGTCCGATACGGAGTGCTGCGCCAATTCATTTGCCTTAGACTGCATCTTTTCTAATGCCCAATGTAGATTTACTGCTGTAGGTCGAGACGCATCCAGTTTTTTACAGCAATCATGCAATTGTTGTAAGAAAGCAGTTGTTGATAATGTTGGATTGGCTTGCGAAATTGAATTTCCTGCCAAAACAACGCCGTATGCGGCAGCAATGCCAATGGCCGGAGCCCCGCGAACGGCTAAAATAGAAATAGCATCATATACATCCTGCCAAGTTGTACAAGTAATATATGTTTCTTCCAATGGAAGTTTTGTTTGATCCAAAAGGATTAGCTGGCCATTTTTCCAGCACATAGTTTTCATCATATTACACCATAAATCCGCCGTATTCTGCTAACGCATGACGGCAATCACAATCCATATCTGAATATAATTCAATACATTTCATAATTAAATCGCGAAGACGTTGAGCATTTTCAGCCATACATTCCAATACTTCTGAAGGAGTCAGAGGTGCATGGGAAATGCCGGCAGCAAAATTCGTAACCATCGAAATCGTTGCATAGCAAATTTCAGCTTCCCGAGCCAAGCATACTTCGGGTACATTGGTCATCCCTACGACATCGCCGCCTATCATTTCATACATTTTTATTTCTGCCGGTGTTTCGAAACGCGGACCTTCCGTGCAAACGTAGGTTCCTCCCTTGTGCAGGGTATACGTTCCTAATTCTTGAA
>CALBLM010000037.1 GCA_937895695.1 uncultured Megasphaera sp. | reverse complement strand
GGTTGTCATGATATCGCCTCATGTTCTGTTCGTGAAATAAGGTCATCCTGTAATTCTTTGGATAATTCGGTAAAGTATGCACTATAGCCGGCAACGCGTACGAGAAGATTACGATATTGTTCCGGATGTTTCTGCGCTTCTCGCAGGGTATCACTGTTAATGACATTAAACTGTACGTGCCAAAGTTTGAGATCTCGCCATGCTTTGATAAATTGAACTAGTTTTTCTGTCCCTATATCTCCTTGTACGCAAGATGGGCTCAATTTGATGTTCAACAGTCGGCCAGCATGTTCATTATAATTAAAGTTTTTCGTTTCATAATTGGATAATAAAATAGCCGTCGGTCCTTCAATATCTGCACCTTGGGAAGCACTGGAACCATCGGAAAGCGGTGTCGCCGCCAATCGTCCATTTGGCGTCGCACTGACAACTTTGCCAAAGGGCACGTGCGATGTAAACGGAACAAGTCGCAAATCCATATGGACACCTAATTCTTTGCCATAGTTGCGCGTAAAGTCTTGGGCTTCTTTATCTAGCAGTCTGCCAATTTCATCTGTATACGGATCGGCATTGCCATAACTTGGCCCATGCATAAGGAGATGTCGAATCGCTTCGTAGCCTTCAAAATTATGTTCCAACGCATCTTTTAATTCATGCAGCGTCAACACCTTGTCTTCAAAGACAAACTTCTTAATCGCTGCCAATGAATCAATGACCGTCGCATACCCCATGTATTCAAAATAGCCCAAATCAATGCCACCAGGAATATGGGGTTGATGCAAATCGGTATAGGAATCGCGGCAAAGCTTATGCAACAAGGAACCAAGAGGTGTTGCAAAATGCTGTGCCCGTAATCGAATAATTTCATGCTGCTGAATAAAAGCATGTTTAATAAAATTACGCTGTTGTTTCAGATACGCTTGCAGTACGTCATCAAAGGACTGAAAATCTTCAAACCGTCCTGTTTCTAAGCCAAGCTGTTCGTCCCCATATTGAAGCATACGGCCATTGTAAATGACCATTTCCAATGCGGCAGCAAAATTAATATACGCATTGGGGCTCGTATAGGTATCGCGATTAGGCATACGGCATTCAGCGCAGCCGGATACACTATAGTCATAGGCTTCATCTAATGTTGCGCCCTTGGATAAAAGCAAGGGTACCACATCTTCATCATTAATCAATTTCGGGAACCCTTCACCGGCTTTAATCGTTTCCGCAACTTCATAGAGATAGCGTTTTGGACTCCGCGTATGAATGCGTGCTGCTAAATCCGGATAGTTAAAAGGAAATTCCCGTTTCGATTTAAGCAAAATATAGGTCAATTCATTGGTCGCATCTCTGCCATCCGGTGTTTGTCCGCCAATGGTAACCGCTTCCCAATGGGCATAGCCTTCATTAAAGGCACCGCCAGCTTCAGACAGATACAAGTCGACGAATTGTCCCATGGCGACCCATACGCATTCAAATACTTCTTGCACTTCATCATCCGTAATTCGCCCCGCTGCTTTATCTTGCTGATAGTATGGATATAAGTATTGATCCATACGACCGTTGGAAATGATGGTCCCCGTTTTTTGTTCAATGCGCGAAAACATCTGCGTAAACCACTGGGACTGCACGGCTTCATAGAATGTACGTGCCGGATAGGCCGGTACATAGGCGCACGTATCGGCAATACGCTGTAATTCACCGCGGCGTACGGGATTTTCTTCTTTCTCCGCTAATTCACGGGCTAATTCGCTATGACGACGAGCCCATAAAATAATCGCATCACACGTTGTAATGATGGCCTCCAAAAAGGGA
>CALBLM010000036.1 GCA_937895695.1 uncultured Megasphaera sp. | reverse complement strand
ACTCAAAACCTTATCAAAATCGGATGCTTTTGTCGCAGCCATACTAAATCCCCCTCTCAGTCCCTATCAAACCTCTTCAAACCGCATTTCTACAAACGCCTGAATAAATTTTGCCGTTTGTTCCCAGCCCAATACGCTGCTGTCAACCAACAAATGTCGATTGTGACGGTCGCCACGATAGGTTCCGGTAATATACTTATACCGTCGATGCAGCATGCTGTCATATTCATGAATTAATTCGGCAGCCCGCTGTTTTGTCACATGCATTTTATCTACGATAGCCTGTATCCGTTTTTCTTCCGGTGCATAAATAAATACATTTACCACATTCGGTTCATCTTTTAAAATATAATCACTGCACCGGCCAATAATAACGCAAGAATGGCGGGCCATTTTATGAATAACTTCAAACTGTGTATAAATAACTTTATTGGACAAATTGGCATAGCGCGTTCCCAATGATGTATTAATCCCAAAGGGAACAAAATTCTTATTATCTGCTTTTTCTACTAATGCTTTATCGACACCAATTTTTTCGACAACTTTATCAACCAGATCACGGTCATAATATTCAATGCCCATAGACGATGCCAGCATCTTGCCAATCTCCGGCCCGCCGCTGCCAAATTCACAGCCTACGGTTACCACAAAATGTTTCATGTTTGTTCCCCCTTATAACGAACAGATGCCTTCTATCCCCTTCATAGAAGGCATCCGTTGTATCTTATTTTGTCAGTTCTTCGACGGATTCTTTTAAAATCGCAATGGCTTTATCAACATGTTCTTTCTGCAAAATGAGCGGTGGAACCAATCGAATAATATGTGAGCCAATTGCCGTTGTCAGCATATGCTTTTCCAAACATTTATGTTTTATATCTACGCTGTTGACGCCATCAAATTCAAGGCCAATCATCAATCCCTGTCCACGAGCTTCTTTCAAATGAGGAATTTCTTTACGAGCCTGTTCTAAGAAATAGGCTCCCATTTTTTTCGCATTGCCAGCTAAATCCTTATCTAGCAATTCATTCACTTCTGCCAAGGCAGCTGCACAGGATACAGGATGACCACCAAAAGTACTGCCGTGTGACCCCATCGTAAACGCTTTGGCTACTTTATTGGTTGCACAAATGGCAGCAATCGGCATGCCGCCGCCCATGGCTTTCGCCATAGAAACAATATCCGGTTTAATACCATAGTTCATGTAAGACATGACAGCTCCCGTACGGCACCAACCCGTTTGTACTTCATCCAGTAATAAAAGCAATCCTTTTTCATCACATAATGTACGAAGACCTGTCATAAATTCTTGAGTTGCTGGATGAATACCGCCTTCGCCTTGAACCGGTTCCACCATAATCGCAATGGTATTTTCCGTAATAGCAGCTTTAAAGGCATCCAAATTATTGAATTCTGCATACGTAAAGCCCGGCGTCATATCACCAAACCCAATCTGGCAGGCATTATCCGGCTGCCCTGTAGCACTCATGGAACCAAACGTGCGGCCATGGAAAGACATCTTTGCTGTCACAATATTATATTTATGAGGCCCATATGTTTCTACACCGTATTTACGAGCCATTTTAATCATCGCTTCATTGGCTTCGGTACCGGAGTTCTGATAAAAAATTTTATCCATGCCGATAGTCGTGCAAACTTTTTCAGCTAACAATGCCTGTGGAATCGTATAGGGATAGTTAAAAGTCTGCATAATATCCATGGCCTGATCAATCACAGCCATAACTACTTTATCATTACAACTACCCGTACTATTGACGGCAATGCCGGCATAGAAATCCAAATACGGTGTCCCCGTTTCATCATATACATACATGCCTTTGGCTCGTTCTGCCAAGAAATCATACCGTTCATATGTTTCAATCATGTACTTCTTTACTTTGGCCTTAATGTCTGCTGCTGTCAAGCCTGTTTCTGTCAATCGCATTCTCAATTCCCCCTATAGTAATCAATGATGCTAATTTCCAAAAACAAAAAAGAGGCAATGATATCTAAGAAGTTCTCAGCATCATTGCCTCTGTCTATGTTGTTTTCGGTATTTATTAACTGTAATTAGAATATCACTTAACTTTTATTTTGTCAATGCTATATTTTATTATTTTTTTATGTTTATATAGTTATTTTATAAATAAAAAAATATGCTATTTCTTTTTTATATTTCACGTATCATGCAATAGCATACGCCTTTATCCTTGCATGTCTTGACTTAGAGCATACTCTAGATAGTATAATGCGATTAAAATATCAATACATGAGGAGGAACAAAACGAATGAATACCCAAAAGATTCTCAAGTGGCTAGGTCCTATCCTATTGATTGCTTGTGCTGCTACCTATATGTGGCTTCCCGGTGCCAAAACAGTAACCCAGCAAAGCGTAAAAGCTACCAAAGCTGCCGCTATGCATTATGCACCAATCAGTACCGTTGATGCATCGAATATACGCCAGGTCATCACCCAAGACAGTGCTACATCTCGCACCATTATGTGGCAGTCCCAATTTTCTGAAGACAAAGCGGTCGTCGAATACCGCCGCAAAGACAGTGAAGATATCTTGGCTGTCCCGGCAAGCAATGAGGAATTTACTGATGACGATACGACGACCTACATTCATACGGCCGCGCTGACTGATTTGACGCCGGGAACGACGTATGAATATCGTGTGGGCTATGACAAAAAACGAAGTGACTGGATGCCGCTGCAGACAGCGCAAGGAAACACATTCAAAGCATTAATTTTCCCCGATTCCCAATCCAGTGACTACAGTGCCTGGGCAGCTACCAAAAACCCGGCTTGGCAGGCCAATCCGGATGCCCAGTTTTTTAT
>CALBLM010000035.1 GCA_937895695.1 uncultured Megasphaera sp. | reverse complement strand
ACATTCTTTAGCAACTGCTTTTTGCTTCAATTCGTTACGCAAACGGACTTCAAATTCCGTGCCATACAAGTTTTTTTCTCTGCGCAAACGGGAAATATAGAATTCCCGTCGTTCTTTCGGCGTTTTTTCGGCTACGAAAACCGGGGAAGTAAAGAGAAAGCGAAATTCCTCACAAGCCTGCAGTTGCTGTCGTAATTCCTGATAGGCATAGATAGAAAAACAAGCCGCAGCTATCGCGATTTTGCTGTCTGACTTAATGATTTTTGCCAAATCATCCCTGACAACTTTTGTTGTATTATTAAAAATCTCCATCTGCATCCCTCTTCAGTCATAACAAACTGGGTAATATAATGTTATTCAACATAGATGGCGTTAATTCCTTTTTATTTAGTTTCTTTCAAAGCAAAAAACGCATACATTCTTCAAATGGAGCATATGCGTTTCTTTATCATTAATATAACTTATCGTCACATCCAGTTATGCGTTTTTCCGTGTCAATGTATAAATTAAAGCATTACAAATCGCAGCGGCAATGGTACTGCCGCCCTTGCGACCTTTGGCGACGATATAGGGGACACCGGACTGCATGATGATGTCTTTTGCATACACGACGTTGACAAATCCTACAGGTACACCAATGATCAAATCGGGATGGATTTTGTTGGCTAGAATTAATTCATCTAAACGCAACAAGGCTGTCGGCGCATTACCGACGGCAATAATCAAAGGGCCATCAATCGTACAAGCTTTATCCATACAGGCCACAGCTCGTGTCGTTCCTTGTTCTTTCGCCATACGGGCAACATCCTCGTCTGCCATGAAGCATACTTTCGTGCTATGTAGTGTGTCCAAACCTCGCTTGCTAATGCCCATATACGCCATATTGGTATCTGTCACAATCGTACATCCTTGTCGCAGTGCCGCTAGTCCCCGTTCTACGGCATCCGGACTAAACCGAAGGGTGCGAGCATATTCAAAATCAGCACTCGTATGAATGACGCGCTTAATAATCTGTTTTTCCGTTGGCGGTAATTGAATTTCTCCTAATTCGTCTTCAATAATTTCCATGCTCCGTTTTTCGATATCGGCTGGTAAAATATGTTCAATTTTCATGATACTGTTCCTTTCTGTAGGCATCACACTGGGCAATGAAACGTTTCGCCCATGTTGGATTACCTAAAAAATGAAAATGCGGATATCCTGCCAACAAGCGCCCTTGAGTGTGAATGCAAGGCCAAGTCCGTTTTCCCTGTGCCTTGGCTGCAAGAAATGCGGTGCCATTATTGGTACTGTCAGAATAATGAAATTCGTGGGCCTGTATCGTTTCGCCAGCACGACAAAGCATGGTATCTTCTTGGGCCGTTAAAGTAACGTATCCAAATCGCTGTAATCGCTCAGTCATATGAGATGTACCGGAAATACATCCTACTCCGGCATACGAAGTATCCTCATCTTGAAATGATTCCAACAAATACATAAAACCACCGCATTCGGCAATACATGGACATCCCTGGATAAGAACCTGAAAAATCTGTTCTTTCATCGTATGATTGGCAGACCAAATGGAAGCATACAGTTCCGGATAGCCACCGCCAATATAGATGCCGTCACACGATGGCAGTGACGTATCGTGCAGAGGACTAAAAAAGACCAGTTCGGCTCCCAGTTGTTCCAATACATGCAGACTATCGTCATAATAAAAGCAGAATCCTTCATCACGAGCCACCGCTATTCGCACAGAGGCCATCGGTGTAAACGAAGGCGTTTCATAGGCAAGCGGCGGTGCCTGACGGGCTATTGTCAGCATGCCGGGAATATCCAACGTTTTTTCCGCTGTATCAGCCAGCGCATCAATTTTTTCCTGCCAATCATCAATTTCTGTAGCTGTAACCAGTCCCAAATGACGACTGGAAAACTGGCATGTTGGCATATTCGGCATATAGCCTAAAGCCGGTATACCCGCAGCTTGTTCCCAAGCTTCTTTAAAATAGGCATATACCATGGCACTGACATGATTGACAATAAAGCCGGCAATGTAGCTAGGCGTATAAAATGATGCCATGCCGCGAATCTGCGCACCTAATGACAACGCCGCCCCTTGTCCGTTGACAACCAAAATAACCGGCGTCTGCGTGACTCGTGCCAAGTCATAGGCACTGGCTTCATGGGTCGTTCCAATACCATCATAGTATCCCATAGCCCCTTCTAAGATGGCCATATCTGCCTGCACAGCATGGGATGCCAAGAGATACTTCACATGAGCTGCACCCGTCTGTCCCCGACCTAACAAAAACAAATCCAAGTTATGCGACGGCGTATGCAAGACGCGGGTATGGAACATGGGATCAAGATAATCGGGACCATTTTTAAACGCTTCTGCCAAAAGTCCTCGCCGCTGCAGTACACGAAGCAAGGCACAAACAATCGTCGTCTTGCCGCAGCCGGA
>CALBLM010000034.1 GCA_937895695.1 uncultured Megasphaera sp. | reverse complement strand
GATCATACCAACGATTGCTAGCTTCACGCGATTGGAAGAACATATCCGGATTGGTAACAGTACTACGCATAACCGGATGTTCCGGATTTAATCCATGATGTTTGAAATCATATAAGGCATCCTTGTCAATCAATTTACCGAGTTCTTCTTCTGGCAGCATGTGAATTTTTTGGATTTCATGCGATGTACGGAAGCCGTCGAAGAAATGCATAAACGGCACATGACCTTTGATAGCTGACAAATGAGCCACTGCTGCTAAATCCGCACATTCCTGCACACTGGCACTGCACAACATAGCAAATCCCGTATTACGACAGCCCATAACATCGGAATGATCGCCAAAAATAGACATAGTATGCGTTCCTACCGTACGTGCTGCAATATGGAGTACAACGGGCTTTAATTCGCCGGACAAGCGATGCATAACCGGAATCATCAGCATGAGGCCCTGAGAAGCCGTAAATGAAGAACACAAACTGCCAGCTTCAGCCGCCCCATGAACAGCACCAATAGCGCCGGCTTCTGACTGCATTTCAACTAATTTGACAGGTTGACCAAATAGGTTTTTACGACCATTGGCGGCCCATACATCGACGTGTTCTGCCATCGGTGAGGATGGTGTTATCGGATAAATCGTCGCTACTTCAGTAAACGCATACGCAACCTGAGCAGCCGCTTCGTTGCCATCTAATGTTCTCGTAATTTGATGAATCATACTAAACACTCCTTTATGACAATACAGACCAAACGATATAAAGGTGCACGCGCTTTTTCGTATAACGTTTAACGTTTTTCTTTACTTTTAGTATATGCTTATCTCATATAAATGTCAAGAATAATGAATATGCTATTTTAGTATGATTAAATGGGCAAAAAAACGCTGTAGCATACGTTTTTTAATGCTACAGCGTTATATTTTTTGTTATACAATCAACAAGATACGAAAAAGAATGGCATCCCTACGATATGGATGCCATTCTCTGGGTTTTATACTTTGTTTTTTTTCATATAGCGTCGCCGCCACCAGATAATCCCATAAATGAAAGAAACGCATATAATCAATATCAGCAATCTTCCCCAATGTTCCTGAATGCGCAGCAAATCGTGTCCCAGCCAAACTTCAACAATAACTGCCGGTATCTTGCCAATCGCATTCGCAATGAAATGATCTTTGTAGGAAATATGACTCAGCGCACTAAACGCCGTCACTACGACATTGGGTGAATACGGAATAGCCCGGCCAAACATAATAGTGCGGATACAGCTATAAGAATCTAGCTTTTCCAACATATTGCTGCGCCGAATAATCTTTTTTGCCTGATTCCGCAGCAAAGTGCGCGTCAGATGGAAACTGATTTCAATGCCAAGTACTTCGCCAATCCAAGATATAATAATTCCCGGTATGAGCCCAAAAATAATGCCATTGACCGTTAAAAATGGAATCGACGGCAGTCCGATGGCATTTACAAAGGCTATCATAAATATGCTAACACCAATCGCCGCGATACCAAAGGAAGATATATATTCCGTCAGTCCATCTAAATCTCCCTGCACCGTAAGATGCCACATCGTAGAATAAAATTCTGGCAACAATAGCTGAATAAACCATAAAATAAGGATGACACCTAAAACTCCGCAAATTCGCAATGTCCATCCCAACGTTTTATCCGTCATACAAATAGTGTCCTTATGAAAAAATTAAATTACCGTACCCATTATTATACCATATTTTATTTATATTAACAGGTATAAATTTTAACTTTTTCTACTTTTCCCATATTTTGTCTCATCACTGAGAAATCTTCTATTTTTTTCAAAGCCAAGCCCTATCAATCGTCTAGCCCGTTTAATCCTTACTGACAAATACCCATGCCCGTAATATCAAATACATCTTGCTTCATAGGTACATGCTGTCGATCTTCTTTAACAAAAAAAATCAGCCTATCACAGACTGATTTTTTTCTATGGTACATAGTATGGTATATTGTATATATGCTAAAAAATTATTTCCGTAAAATATCTTCGACAGCTTGCGGTTTATGTTCCATCATATGCGTATACCCAGGGCGAATATCCGCTTTTAATACGACTTCCATGCGAATGCCTTTTTCCGCAAAATAAAATGTCGCTTTTTTTACTGCTGCCATGACATCATCCCATTCACCTTCAATTTCAGTAAACATAGAATTAGTTCGGCATGGCAACCCCGATTCACGGATAATGCGAACAATTTCGGCAACATACGGTGCAAATTCATCACCTGTACCGCACGGTGCTATTGCAACTGCTACTAATGTATTCATTGATTATTCCTCCTCTACTGTAAAGGGATTCATACTAACTTCTTGCGGCGTAGCCTTATACAATTCATCTAAGAAATATTGTTGAAATGATCCAGTTCCATCCGCTTTAGCTGCCGCCCTCTTGCCAGCCAAATTATAAATCGACGCACCTGTTATTGCCGCAATAAAAGGATCTGCAACAGCCGCATATACAGCCATCACGCCGCCTAAGGAACAGCCACAACCGGTAACACACGTCATCATGGGCGAGCCACCGTAAGAAATAATAGTTTGTATACCATCTGTAATCAAATCTTCTTTTCCCGATACGGCAACGGCTCCGCCAGTCCATCTTGCCAACACCTTAGCTGCTTCTTTTGCCGCCATAACAGTATCTGTTGAATCTACACCGCGTACATTCGAAGTATGATGTCCGCTAGTTAATTGCCATAACCCAGCCAATGCGATAATCTCTGATGCATTACCGCGAATAATAGATGGTTTCGCATCTTTGGCCTGTAAAAGCAGTTTCGTTCGTAACTCTCCTACACCAATAGCAACAGGATCTAATACCCAAGGTTTCTTTACGGTATGAAGAGTTTCCATTGTTTTCGGTACTGTTTCTTCATAAATAGGAAGCAAAGTGCCTACATTGATATACATGGAACCGCCCAATTTTGCCATGCTTACGCCTTCATCCGGTAAATATAACATGGCTGCCGAACCACCGACAGCCAGTTGGGCATTAGCAACAAAATTAATCGTTACCGTATTCGTAATCGATGGAGACAAAGGGGTTGTCTTTTTTGCAAGTTCTACTGCTTTCGCAATCTTTTCTTGTATATCTGTCGAGTTCATCGTATCTCACCTCTTTTACATTATGTTCATTATAATCCTTCTCTTTCTATAACTCAACTGAATGAGCCATTTTATATGCCTATCCTGTATTTTTGCCAAAAAACATCGTATTATTTTCCCTATACAGAGTAAATAATGCGATGTTTTCATCGGTTATACTTCCTGAATCTGTTTGGTTTCTTGTATTTGAATATCTTGTACCGTTTCATTATCATCTGCAAATAGAACGATTCCCTGAATTTTCTTGCCTTGCAAAATCATGGGTATCCAAATTCTATCGCCCTTCCACATTTCATCATATGGAAGATTATGCATGCTAAACCAAGCCGGTTTCATTTCTTCTGTTTCCTTCGGCTCACCACGATACGTACGAACAAAATAAACATATCCCAGATGATTCCATTCAGGCTGCGCCGTAAATTGAAAATCCAATAAGCCGACCAGTTCTAACTCATTTTCATTGGCTTGCAGACCTGTTTCTTCCCGAAGTTCACGCACAGCGCATTGACGAAACGTTTCGCCTGCTTCAATTTTGCCGCCAAAACCATTCCATTTTGTTACACCAAAACCACGTTTTTTTCTTCCTAATAAAATATGCCCTTCCGAATTAATAGGAAAGCATAATGTTGTATCCCTCATTCGTGTTTACCTTTTTTTATGAAAATATTCATGTTCTTTAGATAATTCTTGCAAAATAGTATCTACCGTCCACGAAATGTTATTCGGTGTTACCATAGCCTTCAATGGTACATTTTTCAGACGACCGCGGCGAATAGCATCTAATAATAAATTCACTGTAGGATGATCAAATCCGCATAATATAATCGCTTCTTTAGTAACAGGCTGCAATGTATCGTCTTCATCAATTGTTTCATGTACCTTTGTCGGACTCGTTTCAACTTTTGCCTTCGCAATTTCCTGGATTTCTTCTTCTGTTAATCCCAATAATGTTCCTATCGTTTCTTTTTTTTCATCTTCTTTAACGGCTTTTACTTGAGATTTTGTCAACATTCCCAATAATTTAAGCTGCTTTAACCGTTCTGACGTAAAATTAACAGCTAACATCATACGATATGCCATACATTGTTCTCCTTATATAAAAAAACCGCTGTGACTTTACGCCACAGCGGTTATAATGCGAATTAAACTAATTCGATGATTACCATCGGAGCTGCATCGCCCTGGCGAACGCCAGTTTTGATAATACGTGTATAACCGCCTTGACGGTCTTTGTATTTCGGTGCAATTTCATCAAACAGTTTTTTTACTACGCCTTCATCCATCATGTATGCTAATACCTGACGACGAGCATGTAAATCGCCGCGTTTAGCAAGAGTCAGCATTTTTTCAGCAACTTTGCGAAGTTCTTTTGCCTTTGCTTCTGTTGTTTCAATGCGTTCATGTTGGAATAAAGAGGTAACAATGCCGCGCAATAATGCTTTACGTGCAGAGCTGTCACGTCCCAACTTTCTATAAGCCATCGTTCATCCTCCTCGAATTATTCTTCGTTGGATTTCAGATCAAATCCGTAATCCTTTAATTTTTCAATAATTTCATCTACTGATTTTTTGCCCAGATTGCGAATCTTAGACAAGTCATCTTCCGTCCGTTCTACTAAATCACCTAATGTGTAAATATTAGCACGTTTTAAGCAGTTAGAAGCTCGTACAGACAAGTCCAATACGTCAATCTTAACCTGACTAAGTTCTGGACCAGCCGGTTCTTCCGGTACTTCTCCATCAGGAGTTGTAAACGGTGCCAATGCTTCATTAGCTGCCGGATCAGAAGCGATTTTTTGGAAGTAATCCAAATAGCTGACCATAATGGAAGCTGCTTTTGCTACAGCATTTTCTGCAGCAATACTGCCATCGGTCGTTACTTCAAGCGTCAACGAATCATAATCCATTTCGTTGCCGACCCGGATATTGCCAACTTCATAATTAGTCCGAACAATCGGAGAGAAAATAGAGTCGATTGGAATGACACCAATGACATCTGTATCTCTCTTGTTCTTAGTCGACGGAACATATCCTTTGCCCCGTTCGATATGACATTGCATATGAATATGCGCATCTGTATCGAGTGTAGCAATATGAAGTTCCGGGTTTAAAATTTCTATGTCTGAGTTTACATCAAGGTCTTTTGCGGTAAATTCGCATTCACCACTGACATCTACTGTAATGTCTAATTCATCAACTTCGTCGCGTGTAAATTTTAAGCTCAGTTGTTTGAGGTTCAAGATGATTTCTGAAATATCTTCTCGAACGCCAGGCAACGTCGAAAATTCATGCAATACGCCGTCAATTTTAATAGAGGTGATTGCTACGCCGTCCAACGAAGACAAGAGGACGCGCCGCAAGCTATTGCCCAATGTGATTCCGTAACCTCTGTCAAGAGGTTCGCATACGAATTTTCCATAGGTGCCGTCGTCGCTTCTTTCAACGGTTTTAACTTTAAATTTGTTATCATCAATCATTAGGAAAATCCTCCCATTCCAGAATCAAAACAACTTGGTGGATTGTCTGTTATACACGTCTGCGTTTCGGCGGACGGCAGCCATTATGCGGGATAGGAGTTACGTCTTTGATAGAGTTAACTTC
>CALBLM010000033.1 GCA_937895695.1 uncultured Megasphaera sp. | reverse complement strand
ATTCAGCCGGATTCAACGTCGCCATGGTAATCGCTGCAGCCGGAGAAAGGCCCTGCTGTACACAAAGACGCAAATGTTCATTTAAATGCCCTTTAGCTGCTATGGTATGCGGATGCAAATCATCAGAGCAAAGGAGAAATCGTCGGAGCGCAGCCGGTGTAACAGCTTGTATCAGCCGCGGCAAATCATGGCATGCCGAACCATTACGCAACATGACATACATACCGGCAGCAATACGTTCAATCACATCTTCTACTGAAGCACATTCATGATCAGTCGTAATGCCGGCACCGATATAGGCTTGCAATCCCTGTCCATGCAGACCGGGGCTATGACCATCGATGATTTTATGCGCATCCTGTGCAGCAGCTATTTTTTCTATGCAGTCTGCATCAGCAGCAAGTACGCCGGGGTAATTCATGAATTCTCCCAACCCAGCTGTTGCCATATTTTGCAGCGGTGCATATAATTCCAAACCATGCAGGACGGCACCGCTGTGATCAAATCCCGTTGCCGGCACGCACGACGGTACCATATAACGAATATCCATGGCCGTCTGCTTAGCCGCTTTGATCATGTACGAAAGACCGTCAAGGCCACAAACATTTACAATTTCATGAGGATCGGCAATAGCTGTCGTCGTTCCTAAGGGTACTAAAAGACGGCCAAATTCTTCTGGGCTGACATAGGAAGACTCAATATGTATATGACTTTCAATCAATCCCGGTGCGGCATAGGCTCCATGGGCGTCCCATATCGTATGGCCTTCGTACGAACCTCCGACTGCGGCAATATACCCATCAATGACAGCAATATCTCCTTTGGTAACGGTTTGCGTATAAACATTGACAATATGACAGTTTTTGATAACCAAATCGGCAGGAATTCGTCCCTGAGCGGCTTCAATTCGGCGTTGTATGATACGGCATTTCGCGTTCATGATGTTCTCCTTTATCGTTAAATTCGTAACTATATACGATGCTATTGTATCATATTTTACGTTTATGCGTACAAAAAAACCGGCAACAACTGTTACCGGTTTAAAAGGTCGATCTATATTGCTTACGCTTTGACTACGTTAGCAGCCTGCGGTCCACGAGCACCATCAACGATGTCGAATTCAACTTCCTGACCTTCAGTCAAGGATTTGAAACCATCTTCCTGGATAGCTGAAAAATGTACAAATACATCGCCGCCATCTTCTCTTTCAATAAAGCCATAACCTTTTTCTGCGCTAAACCATTTTACTTTACCGTGCATAACAAAATCCTCCTAAAAAAACAATTCCAGCTATCTTCTAGCTCTTATGTAAGTGTACCATAAGCGATAAACAATGTCAACCGAATGTATATAAGGCGAACCGGCCAAAAGAGCCTTACTTTCTTACGTTTTTTACATAACGAACGAATTCGTATGCATATTTATTATGTGTATCTGCCCCATGGGCTTCCCGTTCCGCAACATGCCAGTGATCTTTTACAATCGTTGGAAAATACGTATCCGCCGGAAAGACAGCATCAATTTCCGTCAAATACATACTATCAGCCCGATCCATGAATGCCTGATACAACGATGCTCCGCCAATAATGAAATACTCCTCTTGTTCGTCCATATGAGCACACAATTCGTCTATGCTATGATATACGGTCACGTCCGGATGCAGCTTGCCATAATCAGCCTGACTTGTTAATACAATATGATGCCGTCCCGGAAGCAATCCCGGCAGGCTTTCAAATGTTTTTCGTCCCATAATCATGGCATGGCCCATCGTAAGGGCTTTAAACCGTTTTAAATCCGCTGAAATATGGCATAATAGCCGGTTATCCTTGCCGATACCGCCATCTTTGGCTACAGCTGCTATCATATGAAGCATCTTATACTGCCACCTCCATCGCTAATTTTCCTAAATGTTGATACTGATCCAGCTTGATATCATCCATCGTAAACTGATAGAAATCCGTTATATCGGGATTGAGAAGCAGCTTAGGTGCCGGTAATGCTTGACTGCGACGGGCTAATTGTTTTTTCAGCGTTTCTACATGATTGGCATACACATGGGCATTATTAATGACATGGGTAAACAACCCCGGCTTGAGTCCTGCCGATTGGGCAATCAAATGAATGAGTACGGCATATTGGGTCATATTAAAAGGCACACCCAATCCCATATCACCGCTTCGTTGAATGAGCATGCAGTTAAGCCGTCCATCTGTGACATCCCATAACGTTTGATATGCACACGGCTGCAATGCCATATCCGGCAAATCTTCAATATTCCACAACGAAACGATCATACGACGGCTTTGGGGATCATTTTTTAAAGTCTGCAACAATGTATCTACCTGTTTGTATTTGCGGATTTGATACCCATACGCTTTGCCAATCGTACCGTCTTCACGCATCCATTCATCCCAGACATGACAGTTCATTTTCTGCAGTTCCCGTACATCATTGCTTTGGAGCTGCCAAATCCATAAAATTTCTTTTACAGCCGTCTTAAAAGCGACAAACTTCGTTGTCAAAATAGGAAATTCTTTTTCTAAATCAAATTGCATGATTTGGTGGGGCAGCTTATATGTCGGAATCCCCGTGCGGTTATTGGCATAATATCCATCTTTTAAAATCCGTTCTACTATATCCAAATATTGTGTATCTGCTTGACTCATCGAAATCACCTCTACCTTTCTATTGTGTTGGCAATGGCATGAATAAACTGTTTGCCATATTTATTTAGCTTAAATTCGCCGACCCCTTTAATCGTTGCCATATCTTCCAGCGTCCGCGGTTGTTGGGAAGCCATTTCCCATAATGTCGCATCTGAAAAAATAACAAATGGCGGAATATGTTCTTTCTTTGCCATTTCATACCGCACCGCACGCAGCGCATCAAACAACGGACGCAAAGCTTCTTCATCGATAAAAGGATTTTCTTGTTTTCTCTTCTTTTTAGGAACCATCATATCTTCTTGAGGCGGCGTAATCATCCGTTCTTGGACGACCTTTCGATTGCCTGCCAGTACATCCTGACCCATAGCTGTCAACTTGACAACCGGATATTGGCCTTCAGACTGCTGTAAAAAGCCGTCATCAATAGCCTGTCGCAGCATATCGCGAATTTCGTTGCCTGAAAAATCTCCCAATAGGCCAAATGATGTTTTTTGTTGGAAGCCATACCGTTTTACTTTTGCATTTTTGCTTCCTTTTAATACATCACAAACCATCGTCAGGCCAAAGTGACCTTTCAGCTCATCTACACATTGACAAATATTTCGTACTGTCGGCGTACGGTCTTCTTCGACTACTTCTCGATCACAATTTCCACAATTTTCACACCGCTGCCAAGTCGGATGTTCACCAAAATACGTCAAAATATAGTGCCGTAAACACTGTCGGCTTTCGCAATAACCTACCATGCGGTTGAGCATTTGCAGTTCTTTTGCTTGCTGCTCTGGCGAATGAACGGATAATTCAATCAAATATTTCTGAATCATAATATCTTGCCGACTAAACAGCAAAATACATTCTCCCGGTGCCCCATCCCGTCCGGCACGACCGGCTTCTTGGTAATAACTTTCTAAATTTTTAGGCATTTGATAATGAATGACAAAACGAACGTTGCTTTTATCAATCCCCATGCCAAAGGCATTTGTCGCAACGATGATATCAATAGTATCATATGTAAAATCTTCTTGTGCCTTTTGCCGCTGGCTGTCACTCATGCCAGCATGATAGCGGCCAACCCGTATGCCTCGACTGTACAGCTCCTTGTAAACACGGTCGACTTCTTTTCGTGTCGCCGCATAAATAACGCCGCTTTCTCCCTTGTGCTTCTGTATATACGACAAGACAAAACGCAACTTATCGACGTTGGCAATAACTTGAAAATATAAATTCGGTCGATCAAATCCGCCAATAAAAATGCGTTCCTTTTCCAATCCCAACAGTGTCAGCATATCTTGTTTTACTTTCGCTGTCGCCGTTGCCGTAAATGCCCCGACAATGGGACGCCTTGGCAACGTTTTCAACCATTCTTTGATGGCACAATAGCTGGGACGGAAGTCATGTCCCCACTGGGATACGCAATGGGCTTCATCAATGATCAGCATCGCAACCGGCATGGTCTGCATAAAAGACGCAAAAAATTCATTTTGCAGTCGTTCCGGTGATACGTATACCAGCTTGATACGACCAGCTCGGATAGCCGCAAAACGCTGTTTTGCTTCTTCAAAAGTACACTGACTATTGATATACGTTGCCGGAATCTGCTGTGCAACCAACGCATCTACTTGGTCCTTCATCAGTGAAATAAGTGGCGATATAATAATCGTAATACCTGGCAGCAACAAGGCCGGAATCTGAAAACAAATCGATTTTCCCGCACCTGTCGGCATAATCGCTAAACAATCCTGGCCATGAAGCAATGTCTGAATCACATCTTCTTGACCGGGCCGAAAGGCAGGGTATCCAAAATATTGGTTCAATATTTCAATCGGCTGTGCCATACATCCTCCTACGCAAACAAACGAACGATACGTACAACAACGCTATTGTATCATGCATCGCAAAAACTGACAATCTATTTACTGCCCCATTGTCCGCATCGTATGCTGTACGTAAAAATAGCTTCCTGTCGTAAACAGACATGCTGCAACCCAACAAATGGGACTGGCACAACAAATGCCAAAGAATCCCCACATACTAGCCAGCACAAACGCTGCGAAGCTGCGCAAGAAGAGTTCAATAATGCTGCTAATAAGAGGTACACTGGAAATCCCCATGCCCTGTAAGGCATTACGATACACAAAAATCTGACCCAAAAATACATAAAAAGGCACAGATGTCCGTAAATACAACGATGCCTGATCCAACAGCTCTGTATCGGGCTCACTCGTAAAGACAGCAATCAATTCTCGGCCAAACAACATCATCGCCACAACAGCGCACACACAAAATCCGAACGAAACCAGCGAACACTGCCGCACACCTGCCCGAATCCTATCATAATTGCGAGCCCCAAAATTTTGCGCCGAATAGACAGCCATAGCAACCCCAAAGGAAACCATAGGTTGTATCGCCAGCTGTTCGATTCGCGATGCCGAAACAAAACCGGCAATCGTTTCCGGACCAAAGGTATTGCAAATCGATTGGACTGCTAAAATTCCTAATGAAATAATTGCAAACTGTGCTGCCATAGGCAGTCCCAACCGTAAATGCTTCCATGCAAAAGCTTTATCCCATTTCCAATCGTTTGACGTCAGATGCAGCATGGGAAAGCGTTTTAGCATATAGAAAAAACACAACATAGCCGACACGCCCTGAGCAATGACCAAAGCAATGGCAGAACCGGGAACGCCCCATCCAAATTGCTGGATAAATAATAATGCCAACCCCACATTGAGTACAGAGGATATCATTAAAAAATACAACGGTGTTCGACTATCTCCCAAGGCGCGACAAATAGCAGACAACAAATTATACATCATCATGGCAATAATGCCATAAGCAATAATAATAATATAATGATAGGCATCATCATATAATGCGCCGGAAATATTCATGAGTATCATGATTTGTGGCATGAATACTACCATGGCTGCCGTCAATACTACGGCAATTCCTACGGACAGCATGACAGCCATTGCCACAGAATGGCGAACCCCTTCTGTATCTCCTGCGCCAAACCGCTGTCCTGTAATAACGGAAAATCCGGAAGTCAACCCAATCGTAAGACCGATT
>CALBLM010000032.1 GCA_937895695.1 uncultured Megasphaera sp. | reverse complement strand
TTAAAGGGGGTATACAAATTTTCAGATAATTTTAAGGTTGATGAATAGCCAATAAAAACAAGATATCGACAGTAAAGGCACTGTGATTACAACACTAATCGTTGTATAGCAGTGTTTTTTTATTAAAAGGGGGAGTTGAAATGACCGTTTCATGGATTGTCATTGCCGTTGTTATTGCCTATATGGGCTGTATGCTGTTTGTTGGTTGGTATGCGAAAAATAAAATTTCAAGCAATAAAGATTTTATGGTGGCAGGACGTCGTTTAGGCCCTATTCTTATGGCAGGTACGTTAGCTGCAACAGAAATTGGTGGGGGTAGTTCATTAGGTGTTGTACAACAAGGAATGGGAAAATATGGTATTAGCTCTGCTTGGTATGTTATTGCTATGGGATTTGCTTTTGTTATTTTAACAATTTTGGCACCGAAATTTCGCGATGCTAATGTTAAGACCGTACCAGAATATTTTCGCCGTCGGTATGGTAGAACTTCTGGATTGATTACAGCTATTATCATGTTATTGCCATTAATTGGATTAACTGCAGGACAAATGATTGCTTCCTCTGTTATATTGTCTACCATGTTGGGACTTAGTTTTCAAGTATCCGTTATTATTATTTGTGCCATTGTAACACTTTATTCTGTTATGGGGGGACTTTGGAGTGTTACATTGACAGATTTTATACAGGTATTTTTTATTGTTTTTGGTATGGCAATTGCTATTCCATTTGCTTTTCACTTAGCTGGTGGTTGGAACGTTATTGTAGCGAATGTACCACCGGAAACATTTGACCTTTTTCATGGCTATAGCTTCATTGATGTTGTTGGTCTAGTTATTATGTATATCGCTACATTTACAGTTGGTCAGGAAGCAGTATCTCGCTATTACGCTGCTCGTGACGGTAAGGCTGCACAGCAAGGTTCCATTGCAGCAGCTGTTATTAATTTTGTCTATGGGTTTATTCCGGCAATTTTGGGTGTTACTGTTTTAGCTTTAGTGAATATGGGAATGTTTGATCCTGCATTATTTCAAAGCGTAGGTTCTCGATATGCTTTGCCTATATTAGCTGTTCGTGCTATGCCACCGCTGATTTGTGGCATATTATTTGCCGGTGTTATTTCAGCAACTATGTCTAGTGCTAGCTCTGATTTATTAGGGGCCGGTTCAATTTTTGCTAATGATATATATCGAGAATACATCAATCCTAAGGCAAGTGATGAAATGGTTATGAAAATAGCACGCACTGTCATGATTATTTGCGGATTGTTATCATTGTGTGTAGCAGTATTTAATACATCCAGTATTATTACTATCTTGATGTTTTCATTTACATTCCGGGCAGCTGGAGCTTTCTTCCCGTATGTATTAGGCCATTATTGGAAGGGAGCGTCTACTTCTGGTACATTGGCTTCTTTACTTGTAGGAACTGTAGTTGTTATTTATATGCAAAATTTTTCGGGTGGCAGTATTTTTGGAATTCCCATTAGTCAACCTATTATTCCTGGATTAATTGCAGCTTGTATCTCATTCGTTGTTGTATCTAAATTATGCCCGCCTGAAAAAGAAACAACGAATTTGGTGCCAGATATTCATGAATCATAAAGATAAAAATTGGATATACTTTATAGATTTAGGCTTGACTTTTTTCTCAAACTGAGATAAACTTTGTCTTAAAAAGAGAATAAGTTGATAAGCAAAGACGCTTGGAATAAGTTTTTATTCTAAGCGTCTCTTTTTTTATGAGAATAGATTGAAGGAGCTGTTACTATGGATATCATTAAATTTTCATCGGAAAAGAAAGGTGTAAACGATATTTCATTTCTTGATTTGGAACATGCCAAAAAAGTTCGGGAATTTCACCAATCTTTTCCGGTGTATCAGCCAACGCCTTTGGTAGAATTAAATCACTTAGCTCAGAAATTGAAAATAAAGAATTTTTTTGTTAAAGATGAATCCTATCGATTTGGGTTAAATGCATTTAAGGTGTTAGGTGGAAGCTTTGCGATTGGTAGTTATATTGCCAAACGGTTGGGAATGGATATTGCCGATCTCCCCTATAATAAGATGATTTCTCCTGAAATACACAATAAGTTGGGAGATTTAACCTTTGTTACAGCAACGGATGGCAATCATGGCCGTGGTGTGGCATGGACAGCGAATCAGCTCAAACAGAAATCCGTCGTTTACATGCCGAAAGGAAGCAGCTTAGAACGGTTACACAATATTCAGGCAGAAAATGCGGAAGCGTCAATTACAGATATGGTATATGATGATGCCGTTCGGTTAGCAAACAGCAATGCCGAAAAATATGGCTGGGTTATGGTACAAGATACATCGTGGGAAGGATATCAAGATATTCCCCGCTGGATTATTCAAGGATATGGCACGATGGCTTTGGAAGCGTATATGCAACTTCCTAAAAAGCCAACGCATATTTTTATACAGGCTGGTGTAGGTGCTCTTGCTGGAGCTGTAACTGGTTTCTTTTCCAATGTATATCAGGGTAAAGATAAACCGATTATTACGATTGTCGAACCGAATACAGCTGATTGTATTTTCCGCACGGCAAAAGCTGGCGACGGTAAGCTTCATTTTGCAGAAGGCGATATGAAGACAATTATGGCAGGACTTGCTTGTGGCGAACCATGCGATGTGGGTTGGCGTGTGTTAGAAAGTTATGCTGATTATGCACTGCGGTGTGAAGATTACGTTGCAGCGAAAGGCATGCGTATGTTGGGAGCTCCGTTGGACGGAGATACAAGAGTGATATCCGGTGAAAGCGGGGCATCTGCATCGGGAGCTGTTTTTGAAATTTTGACAAATGACAACTATGCCGATATGCGTCGCATGTTACAGTTGGATGAAAATTCTGTCGTCCTATGCTTTAGCACAGAAGGGGCTACAGATGTAGAAAATTATTTAGCCACTGTTTGGGATGGCAAAGACAGCAGTTATGCAAAATAAAGAGATAGGCTTTAGTAGGAGGGGTACTGATGTTGAATACGAAGTTTAGTGAAGATAGATTTCATGAAGTAATTGAATTATGCCGCACCTTAATTCGCCAGCGCAGTTATTCGGGGGAAGAAAAGAATGTAGCCAATGCATTGCGTAGTTATATGCTTTCTCATGGATTTGATGATGTTCAAATTGATACGTATGGCAATGTGATCGGTCATATTAAAGGCAATCGTCCTGGCCCTACCATTTTATTTGATGGTCATATTGATACGGTTCCGGTACCGGACGAATCGGAATGGACGTATCCTCCCTTTGCAGCAGAAATTCATGATGGCAAAATTTACGGCAGAGGTACAAGCGATATGAAAGGCGCTGATGCTGCCATGGCTGCAGCCGCTTCATTTTTTGCAGCTGACAGCCAGCATGATTTTGCCGGAGATATTTATATGGCAGGTGTTGTACACGAAGAATGTTTTGAAGGTGTCGCAGCACGCCAAATTAGCAAAGCCGTCAAACCGGATTATGTTATTATCGGGGAAGCATCCAATTTGAATGTCAAAGTTGGCCAGCGTGGCCGAGCTGAATTAGTATTGGAATCTTTTGGTAAACCGTGCCATTCGGCAAATCCGGAAAAAGGGATTAATGCCGTATATAAGATTTGCAAAGCCGTTGAAGCCATTCGCGGTATTACACCACCTCATCATGATGTATTAGGAGATGGCATTTTGGAATTAACGGATATTAAATCTTCACCCTATCCAGGTGCGTCTGTTGTTCCAGATTATTGCCGTGCAACGTATGATCGCCGGTTACTGGTAGGCGAAACGAAAGAATCTGTATTACAACCGGTACAAGCCGTTCTTGATGATCTCATGAAAAAAGATACAGAAGCTAAGTATAAAGTTTCCTATTCTGTGGGTACTGAAAAATGTTATACCGGTACGGATATTACGGGGGAACGATTTTTCCCAGGCTGGTTGTATGATAAAGATGCCGATTTTGTACAGGATGTTGTAACAGAATTGCATGATGCAGGATTTACACCGGAAATTACACAATATAATTTCTGTACGAATGGTAGCCATTATGCTGGGGAAGCAGGTATCAAGACCATTGGCATGGGGCCGTCTCGTGAAAACATTGCCCATACGGTGAATGAATATATTGAAATAGACCAGCTTAAAAAAGTATCGCAGTGTTATTATGCAATTATGAAAGCCTTGTTAAAGTAATACAAGCGAGGATGATAGGATGGATAAGGTAATTAAAAACGGCACCATCATTACGGAAGCAGAATCGTTTATAACGGATATTCTGATCCAACATGGAAAAATTACCGCTCTTGGCAATATGGATGATAGGTTGGATAACGCGCACGTAATAGATGCCCATCATCAATTGGTTATGCCCGGTGCAGTCGATGTACATACCCATATAGATTTACAGGCAGGCCAATTTCATACGACAGATGATTTTTTTACAGGAACACGAGCTGCCTTGTGTGGTGGTACGACGAGTGTTATTGAACATTTGGCCTTTGGCCCCAAAGGATGTTCGCTCCATCATCAAATCGATGCGTATCAACAACGCGCTGCATCGTTAGCTGTTGGTGATTATGGCTTGCATGGTGTGATTCAGCATGTTGATGAATCTGTACTACGAGAAATGGGCGAATTAGTTCAAGAAGGGATTACCAGTTTTAAGATTTATCTTACGTATAATTTTGCCTTGAAGGATGATGATGTATTGCGTGTCATGCGTCGGGCCAACGAATTGCATGCCGTGATTGCCGTTCATTGTGAAAATGATGCGTTAGTGAATTATGGTCGTCGGCAGCTTGTTGACCAAGGGAAAACAGCACCGTATTATCATGCAGTAAGCCGTCCTAATGAATGTGAAGCAGAAGCGATTAGTCGCATGCTTCACATTGCCCATATGGCTGATGACGCACCGGTATATATCGTTCATATATCAACGGCAGAGGGAGTACAGGCTATACGCGAAGCACGAGCTCGCGGACAAAAGCATATTTATGCAGAAACGTGTCCCCAGTATTTATTACTGACGCAAGATTGTTATTACCAAGAAGATGCCCTCAAATATGTTATGTCACCGCCATTGCGTCATCAAAGCGATTGTCATGCGTTATGGCAAGGATTGGCAGATGGTACGATCGATGTCGTTGCAACCGATCATTGCCCGTTTAATTATAGAACAGATAAACAGGCGGGAAATGGTAATTTTACGAAATGTCCAAACGGTGCGCCCGGTATAGAAGAACGGGTGATGCTCTTATTTTCTGAAGGCGTACAAAAAGGAAGAATCTCGTTGCAGCAGTTTGTCAAATTGCTTTGTAGTGCGCCGGCAAAAATTTATGGGGCTTATCCACAAAAAGGGTGCTTGTTGCCTGGCAGCGATGCTGATTTGATGATGATAGATCCTAATGCATCGTCGGAAATACGAATTCATGCATTACATGGCGCAGTGGATTATACACTATACGAAGGCTGGAAACTGAATGGTGATATTACGACGGTCCTGAGTCGTGGAGATATTGTGTATCAGCAACATGTGTTTACGGGAACGCCAGGACGAGGTCGATTTATTTCCAGACATGTAACCATATAAAAGGAGACATGACATGAAAACACTCATAAAAAACGTTAAGATTGTGGACGGTACAATGGCCGAACCATATATCGGAAATATAGTCATCGAAAATGATACGATAGCATCTGTTGGTGGTTCCGATGATGAACAGCAAGCGGATATGGTTATAGATGGTATGAAACAAGGTGTTCCTCTTTGTGCAGCACCAGGATTTATTGATACCCATAGTCATAGCGATTTGCAGGTTCTGACGAAGCCAGAATTACTTCCTAAGATTATGCAGGGTATTACAACGGAAGTGCTTGGGCAAGATGGTATTTCGTTGGCACCTTTACCGGAACAATATATCAAACCATGGGAAGAAAATTTGGCAGGATTAGATGGATATAACGAATATATTAACTGGCATTTTCATGACACAGCCCATTACTTAAAAATGGTTGAACAGGCTCAGCCGTCTATTAATGAATGCTATCTTGTGCCCCATGGAAATGTACGGATGGAGGGCTTAGGATTGATGAACGCGCAGCCTGATGAAGCCCAGATGAAATCGATGCAAAATATTTTGCAAAGAGAATTGGATGTCGGTACCTACGGTTTGTCGACAGGATTAATTTATATGCCTTGTGCTTATGCAAAAACAGAAGAACTTATCAACCTATGCAAAGTAGTTGCAAAAAATGATGGCGTATTCGTCATTCATCAACGCAGCGAAGCCGATACAATTGTAGATTCTATGAAAGAAGTTATTCGTATTGGTCGCGAATCGGGTGTACATGTTCATTTTTCCCATTTCAAAGTTTGTGGCCGACAGAACTGGCATTTTATAGAAGATATGGTAAGACTGTTGGAACAGGCAGAACACGAAGGTATTGACGTATCGTTTGACCAGTATCCCTATGTTGCAGGCAGTACGATGTTAGGTGTTATTTTACCGCCTTGGGTTCATGATGGCGGTACAGAAAAAGTATTAAAACGTCTTCAAGATACGTCCTTACGTCGTCAAATGATTCATGATATGGAACACGGCATTGCCGGGTGGGATAATTTTGTTGATTTTGCCGGCATGGATAACATATATATTACGAGTGTCAAAACCAAGAAAAATCAAGATGCTATCGGTCTTTCTCTGACACAGTTGGCGCAACTGCGTCATACGGATCCGTATAATGCCGCCTTTGATTTGCTGTATGAAGAAGAAAATGCCGTCGGTATGGTTGACTTTTACGGTACAGAAGATCATGTAAAATTATTCTTAAAACGGCCGGAAATGAATGCTTGTACCGATGGATTAATGAGCGGCAAACCTCATCCTCGTGTTTACGGTGCGTTTCCGCGTATCTTAGGAAAATATGTCCGTGAAGAAAAAACGCTCACCTTGCAGGAAGCTGTTTATAAATTAACGAAAAAAGCAGCATCGGCTATGCATATTGAAAACCGCGGAGAATTAAAACCGGGATATGCAGCTGATATTGTTTTATTTGATGACCAGACGATTTGTGATAAAGGTACGTTTGTCGATCCGGTACAATATCCCGATGGTATTGAATATGTGTTTGTCAATGGTGTGAAAATGGTTGATAAAGGTATCTATCAAAAAGAAGTAACGCGGAGCGGTCGCGTGTTGTACAAAAAATAATAACAATATAGCGTATATCGCTATATTGGCAAAGAGGCCTGTACATGTACGGAAACATGATGGAATGGATACCCTTCTATGTTGCGACCGAAAAATGTATAGGCTTTTTTAGTTGTTTCATTGTGGAGTGTTTTAGGAGGAAAGATAGGTATGAATAACGTTCATCCTGTAGATCAACGGCTGCCGTTAGGAAAAACCTTTCTATATGGGTTACAGCATGTATTGGCCATGTATGCCGGCGCTGTAGCAGTACCGTTGATTTTAGCAAATGCATTAGGGCTGACGACAGAGCAGCTAGTTCATTTAATTGATGCTGATTTATTTACGTGTGGTATTGCCACATTGATTCAAACATTGGGAATATATAACATAGGCAGTCGCTTGCCTGTTTTACAAGGCGTAGCATTTGCTGCGGTCACACCGATGGTGATGATTGGGAAAGCAGGCGGACTTACCGATATTTATGGAGCTGTCATTATATCGGGCATATTAGTGTTTTTTATTTCCCCCTTTTTTAGTCGATTACTGCATTTCTTTCCACCTGTTGTGACAGGCAGTGTTATTACGATTATTGGCATTTCCTTATTGCCTGTAGCCGTTCGCTGGGCTGGTGGCGGTAATCCGACAGCAGAAAATTTTGGGGATATTTCTTCCTTGTTGCTGGCATTAGTTGTATTGGCCATTATTATTGTGATTTATCGCTGTTTCCATGGATTCATTCGCAATATCTCTGTTTTGTTAGGTCTTGTTATTGGAACGGTAATTTCGATTGCATTGGGACAGACGGATTTTTCGGCAATTGGCCAGGCCGGTTGGGTTAGTGTGACAACGCCACTGATGTTCGGTATGCCGACATGGAATATTCCGTCTGTTATCGCTATGTTTCTCGTCATGCTTGTTATTATGACGGAAACAACAGGTGATTTTATTGCTGTTGGTGAAATTGTTGGTAAACCGATTGATAAAAATGTCTTAACACGCGGGTTGCGGGCAGATGGTCTTTCTATTTTTATTGGCGGTATTTTTAATGCTTTTCCCTATTCTGCCTTTGCACAAAATATTGGTCTTATTGGATTGACTGGGATTAAGAGTCGTTTTGTTGTAGCCGGTTCGGGCATTATTTTAATCGTCCTTGGATTATTTCCTAAATTAGCAGCCTTAATTGCCTGCATTCCGGCTCCCGTATTAGGCGGTGCTGGATTGGCTATGTTTGGTATGGTAGCAGCCAATGGCATTAAGACACTAAGTAAAGTGGATTTTGATGGCAATTATAATCTGCTCATTGTTGGTGTCAGCTTGTCGATGGGACTCATGCCCATGGCTGTACCGAATATTTATAATCATTTGACAGGAGCCTTGCAGATTATCTTTGATAGCGGCATTACGATTGGCAGTTTAACGGCGATTATATTGAATGCCGTATTAAATAAAAATGTAAAACTTGAAGATGTTCCTGTTACTAAAACCGACGACATCCATTCTGTAGTTTCTGTTGATGTTAAAGAAAAGTAATGTATGTATATTCCCATATCAAAATGAAAAATACATGGAGAAAATAAAATGAATAAAATAACAGTATTTATGAATGGTACAGTGGTAACACAAGATGCGGCGCGTCCCCTTATTGAGGACGGAGCCGTTGTTGTGCAAGGCGATGAAATTATTGCTTGTGGTACAACTGAAGCGATTCAAACGCAATATGATTTGGCTGCGGCCTATCGAGTCGATGCAAAGGGTGGACTCATTATGCCGGGTTTTATGAATACGCATAATCATATCTATAGTGCTATGGCGCGGGGAATGCATGTTTTCATACCGCCCAAGGCAGATTTACTGACGATTTTAAAACAGCTATGGTGGAAGATGGATGCATCCCTAACTAATGAATTGACCTATCAAAGTGCGCGTATGGTGTATTTGGAATGTATTAAAAATGGTGTAACGAGCATGATCGATCATCATGCCAGCTATGGTGAAATTCAGGATAGCTTGTCAGCGATTGCTGCGGCGGCACAGGAATTTCAAGTTAAGTCTTGTTTATGTTACGAAGTATCTGATCGTATGGGTATTTCGGCAGCTCATGAAGCTGTACTGGAAAATGAACGATTTATTAACGAAGCGAAACAGAGTGATATATTAGAAGGCATGATGGGACTGCATGCGTCCTTTACGTTGAGTGACGCAACGTTGGAATTCGCAGCAGCCCATGCGAATGGTGCCGGATTCCATGTTCATGTAGCAGAAGGCAGCATAGATGAAACGGATTGTATGGAAATCTATCATATGCCCATTATCAAACGATTTCAGCATTGGGGCCTTTTGGGTAAAAAATCGCTAATGGCTCATTGCATTCATATTAATACCGAAGAAATGAAGATATTGGCCCAAACCCATACGCCGACGGTATTTAATCCGGAATCAAATATGAATAATGCCGCCGGTTATCCGCCGGTTTTGTCGATGATGCAGCAAGGGATTACGGTCGGATTGGGAACGGATGCATATACACAAGATATGATGGAATCATTCAAAGCAGCCGTTTTATTGAATAAGCATGCCTTACAGGATACAACGGCAGGCTATACGGAAGTGCCGCAAATGTTGTTTGTAAATAACCGAGACATTATGAACAGACATTTTGCTCGGCCAACAGGCATTATTAAGGCACATGCTGCGGCGGATATTATCGTTGTTGACTATCATGCACCAACGCCGCTTCAAAAAGAAAATCTATACGACCATATCCTTTTTGGCATCCAAGGACATGACGTTATTTCAACCATGGCAAACGGCAAATTAGTCATGGAAAATAGAGAATTGCACGGGATTGATGAAGAAAAAATTATTGCAGACTGCAGAAAAGGAAGTGAAACGCTCTGGCGAACCTTAGCTTGAGCAGATACGAATGAGCGATAGAATGACACCGATACCATTTAATACATTGCTGGAGAACATCATGGATGAGTATGCACAATATCACACCATTTATGGTGTGGCAGTACAACCGGCAGGCCCGACACAGTATGCCCATGATTTTATGCGTATTGAAATGCCCTTTGGCCCTGCTGCAGGTCCGCATACCCAATTAGCCCAGAATATCGCTGCGGCATATGCTGGAGGTGCACGCTTTTTTGAATTGAAGACAGTACAGCCCATTGATGGAACCGATTTGGTAGTAAATAAACCGTGCATCAGCGTACCTGACGAATGTTACAACATTGAATGGTCTACAGAGCTGACTGTGCAGGAAGCATTTGAAGAATATGTGAAAGCCTATTTTTTACTTGCATTTATGGCCGTAGAGTTTCAACTGGGCCATATCGATGGATTTAGTTTTAATATGAGTGTCGGATATGATTTAAAAGGGATACAAAGTGAAAAAATCAATACATTTATTGATCACATGATTCATGCAGAAACAACGACTATCTACCAGCAGTGTAAGTCTTATTTAGAACAGCATATGGAGCAGTTTACATATTTTACGCCTTCCTATTTGCAACAAATAGGAGGACAGATTGCCGAATCTCTTACGGTATCAACAATGCATGGATGTCCAGCAAATGAAATTGAACAAATTGCATCCTATCTGATTCAGGATAAAAAGATACCGTTATATATTAAATTGAATCCTACGCTATTGGGATATGATACAGTACAGCAAATCCTGCGTAAAAAGGGATACGGATATATGCAGTTGAATGAACAGCAATTTGCAGAAGATTTGCATGTTGAAGATGCCGTACCGATGCTCAAGCGTCTACAACAAGAAGCAGAACAGCGACATCAATTTTTTGGCATTAAATTAACGAATACCTTGCCTGTGAAATCCCAAGGGCTGTTGCCGGATGAATTCATGTATGTATCGGGAAAACCGTTATTTTTGTTAGCTATTCATGTGGCAGCAAAACTTAGCGACGCATGTCGTAATATACCTATATCGTTTTCAGGTGGGTTAGATGAACATAATTTATTGGCTATGTTAAAAACAGGAATTTTTCCGCTGACAATGACGACGACGGTATTAAAGGCCCATGGGTATGCTTGCTTTTCTCGCTTTTCTAAGATATTTGCAGTCAAACCCAAATATCCAATGGTTCCTGATTCGAAAGCGATCGCTGCGCTAGCAGAGCAGGCAATGACGGATGCATATTATCAGAAAAAAGATAAGAAATCTCATGTGAAAACGGAAAAATTACCGTTAGTAAATTGTCGCGCTTGTGGGTTATGTGTAGCCGTTTGTCCGAATCGGGCGAATCGTATGCTGCCAAAAATGGGAATGATGTCAGAAAAACGTCAGATTGTTCATATTGATGCCTATTGTAATGAATGTGGCAACTGTGCCGGTTTTTGTCCTTACGATGGCAAGCCGTACAGGGATAAGTTTACGATTTTTAAGACCATGGAAGAATTTTTATCCAGTCCAGCCATGGGTATTTGTCATGACAATGGTGCGCAACATGTTCGATTTCCGGACACGCTGGATGATGCGGATGAGAATGAACTATATGCATTGATGAAGAAGTTAGCCCATGATAGTCATGAAATATGATTGATATATTAAACCGCATATGACAGGGGAAATATACGGTTTTTACTATGGGGGAAATATATATGGGGTGTAATAAAACAGAAACATGCGAATTATATGTCAATGAAAAACGTATCGTTGTTGATGCGGGTCGTACATTGCTTGATATACTGCGCAATACATTACGCTTAAAATCTGTTAAAGACGGTTGTTCCGAGGGGGCTTGTGGAACATGTACCGTATTGATTGATGGCAAAGCAATGAAATGCTGCGTACAAAAAGCGGGTCGCGTAGCAGGTAAACATATTGTGACCGTAGAAGGACTGAGTCAACGGGAAAAAGATGTTTATTCCTACGCCTTTGGTAAAGCCGGAGCTGTGCAATGCGGATTTTGTATACCCGGTATGGTTATGTGTGCCAAAGCGTTATTGGATGTGAATCTAAATCCGACACGGTTGGAAATTGTTCATGCCATTCGTAATAATTATTGTCGTTGTACAGGATACAAAAAGATTATTGATGCCATTGCCTTAGCCGCTACTATTTTTCGTGAAAACCGTTCTATTCATCAAGATAAACGTCTTGATGCAGATATACGTGTAGGAAAAGCAGCATGTCGGATTGATGCAACAGAAAAAGTATTAGGAACGGGACGCTATGTAGATGACTTAGACAGCGTAGATTTTCCGGGAATGATTTATGGCAGTGCCGTGCGTTCCGCGTATCCGCGAGCCATTGTCAAATCCATTGATATCAATGAAGCCAAAGCCTTGCCCGGTGTAGTTTGTGTGTTGACAGCAGCTGATGTGCCGGGTAGCAATCGGATTGGCCATTTAAAACAAGATTGGGATACGATGATACCGAAAGGCGGTGTTACCCATTATCTTGGCGATGCGATTTGTCTCATTGCTGCTGAATCTAAAGACATACTGGAACAAGCTAAAAAACTTGTCCATGTAGAATACGAAGAATTACCACCTGTCACGTGTCCTGCTGAGGCTTTAGATAAAGATGCTCCGCTCGTACATCCCGAAGATAAACAGGGAAATCTGATGAGTTATGAACATCTTGTACGGGGCGATGCTGATGCTGTCATTGCCAGTTCAGCCTATACGGTGACGCAGCATTATGAAACGCCGTGGACAGAACATGCTTTTTTAGAGCCCGAATGTGCAGTGGCTATGCCCTTTGGCGAAGGTGTGTATATTTATTCAACTGATCAAAGTGTGTATGATACACAACGAGAAGTATCTACCATGCTTGGAATACCGGCAGAAAAAGTCATTGTAGAAGATATGCTGGTCGGTGGCGGATTTGGCGGTAAAGAAGATGTTATTGTTCAACATCATGCGGCGTTACTTGCCTATAAGACCAAACGGCCTGTTAAGGTTAAGCTGTCTCGGGCTGAAAGTCTGCTTATTCATCCTAAACGTCATCCCATGAGCATTGATTTGACAACAGCATGTGATGAAAAAGGATATTTAACGGCCATGAAGGCGGTTATTGTGGCAGATACAGGTGCCTATGCGTCGTTGGGAGGTCCTGTATTGCAGCGTGCTTGTACACATGCAGCTGGACCGTATAACTATCAAGTCATTGATATTGAAGGAAAAGCGGCATATACGAATAATCCGCCTGCCGGTGCGTTTCGTGGGTTTGGTGTTACCCAATCTTGCTTTGCTGTCGAATGTAATATGGATTTATTGGCAGAAAAAGTAGGAATCGATCCTTGGCAGTTTCGTTGGCAGAACGCGATTCATCCAGGGCAGATTCTGCCCAATGGACAAAAAGCTGACCCGTCGACCGGTTTGGCAGAAACCTTGTTGGCTGTCAAAGATATCTTCTATCATGCTAAAAAACATCATGTAGGTCTTGCATGTGCCATGAAAAATGCCGGTGTCGGCATTGGACTGCCCGATGTAGGGAGAGTGCGTTTGGTTATCAAAGAGGGAAAAATTCATCTTTATACAGGGGCGACCTGTCTTGGACAAGGGTTAGGAACGGTTATGATAGGTATCATCGCCGATACGATTCACGTTCCTTCTGATGCCATTGTGTATCATCGACCCAATACGGCGACGTCGCCTGATTCTGGTACGAGTTCCGGTTCACGGCAAACCTTGGTTACCGGTGAGGCTGCGCGCAGAGCAGCTCAGAAAGTACGAAAAGCCTTATTCGCGGCCAAACAATTACCCTACCATGCTTCGGTATCACAAAGTACGTATTTGACAGAAGTCAGCGTTCTTAGCGAAGACGATGCAACAAAACAAATCTATTTTACGGCAGCAGATATAGCCGTATTAAATGGCCGCGAATTTTGTGGTGAATACTTGGCGAAAACCGATGCGATGGGCGCTGATGTACCGTATCCAAGATCTCACGTCGCCTATGGGTATGCCACACAGGTATGTCTTTTAAACGATGATGGCACGATTGATAAAATCGTAGCCGCCCATGATGTAGGACGGGCTATCAATCCGCGTAATGTAGAAGGCCAAATTGAAGGAGGCGTCGTCATGGGATGTGGGTATGCCTTGACAGAAGAATATCCGCTTGACCATTGCAGACCGACTGTGAAATTTGGTACGTTGGGTTTGTTTCGTGCTGATAAAACACCGGATATAGAAAGTATCATCATTGAAAAAAAAGGCGTTGATGTTGCTTGCGGAGCGATTGGTATTGGTGAAATCACGTGTATTCCCACGGCCCCGGCCATCGCCAATGCCTATCGCCATTTTACGGGTACACTCGAAACATCGCTGCCCCTTATCCATACACCCTATGGGCGGAAAAGAAAAGCAAGGGCTGCACGATAACGAACCATTTTCTATCTGCGATTATTCTCATTCCGATGTATTGCAGTTGCCTATAGAAGACACATAAATTTCTGAATTTTGTTCCTAATTATAAAATAAATATAACCTGCCTGTGATAGATATTGACAGGTATATGTAAATCGGCTATGATATAGCTAAATTCATAGTACGTACGGCAAAGACGCTGTTAGAGCTCAAGCTTTAACAGCGTCTTTTTGTATAGTGACTACAGGGGAATTTGAGGGACTATGAATGATAGATGACATGATATATTTTTTATCACATCACATTTTTTGTATATTGTATACAAAAAAGTAAGACTTACTGTAGATGGGGAGGATATTATGAGAACAGAACATGACTTCTTAGGTGAAATGAATGTACCGGATGACGTATATTATGGTGTACAGACGATGCGTGCCATGGAAAATTTCCATATTACAGGGGAACATTTAGATCCGGATTTCATTAAAGCCATGGCAATCGTCAAAAAAGCTTCAGCCTTGGCGAATATGTCAACAGGCCGTCTGGATGCAACGATTGGCAATGCAATTGTTCAAGCTGCCAGTGAAATTATTGCCGGTCAGTGGCTCGATCAGTTCCCAGTAGATCCCATCCAAGGTGGTGCCGGTACATCTGTAAATATGAACATGAATGAAGTATTGTGCAACCGCGCTTTGGAAATTCTTGGTAAGCCTAAGGGAAGATACGATATTGTATCTCCTAATAATCATGCGAATATGGCCCAGTCTACGAACGATGTATTTCCTACTAGTATTAAAGTTTGCCTGATTATGAAAGGAAAAAAATTAGCAGATGCTCTGCAGAAATTGGAAGAAGGATTAGATGAAAAAGCCGATGAATTTCATGATGTGTTAAAGATGGGACGAACTCATTTGCAAGATGCCGTACCGATTACGTTAGGACAGGAAATGGCAGCCTATGCATCAGCCGTTCATCGTGGCAGAAAACGCATTGAAAAATCATTGGAAGGTGTTCATGTTATCAACATGGGTGGTACCGCTGTAGGTACCGGACTCAATGCAGAACCGGCATATATCAAAGCCGTAGCGGCTAAATTATCGGCGCTAACAGGAGATATTTTTGTTACGGCTCGGAATTTAATTGATATGACCAACAATACGGATATTTTTGCAGAAGTTTCAGGCAGTATGAAAGCAACCGCTCTCATGCTGATAAAAATGGCAAATGATTTCCGGTTGATGGCGTCAGGCCCTCGCTGTGGGTTGAATGAATTGAAATTGCCGGCTCGGCAGCCAGGATCTTCTATTATGCCGGGAAAAGTAAATCCTGTCATGGCTGAAGTGCTGGATCAGACATGCTATCAAGTCATTGGCAATGATTTGGCTATTAGCATGGGCGTAGAAAACGGCCAGTTTGAACTCAATGTCATGGAACCGGTTATGGCCTTTAACTTATTCCATTCCATGCAGTACTTAACGAATGCTGTTCATGCATTCAATATGTATCTATTGCAAGGGTTGCAAGCCAATCGGGATGCCTGCAAACATTGGATTGACCACAGTGTGGGTATCGTGACGGCATTGCTCCCGCATATTGGCTACGAACGGTCATCGTTGCTTGCGAAAGAAGCCTATGCTACAGGACGGCCGATTCGAGATATTATTTTGGAACATGGCTATTTGACGAAAGAACAGATAGATATCATTTTATCTCCAGAAGAAATGACAAAACCGGGCATTGCCGGCAAATCCGTCTTAGACCAGACCGATACATTTCAACAAAAAATTTCTGGATAAGTGATATATATACGATAGATTTAAAGAGACCTGTTATAACACATATGAGTACTCGCCGTGTTATAGCAGGTCTTTGTTATACACAATACGGAAGATATTTGGTTAGCATTGCTTTTCGTTCTTTCCAGTCGGGCATAATCATCGTCATGACATTATAAAAATGGCGAGAATGATTAGGGTGGATCAAATGACATAATTCATGAAGCATGACGTGATCGATAATACGTTCCGGCATAATTGCTAGATACGTATTCATCGTAATGATTCCTTTATAGGGCATACAAGAGCCCCAGCGGGAACGCATAATACGCTGACGCAGAGAAGGCATTTCAATGGGATAGTCGGACAGCTTGGAAACCATGCGGATCGCACTGCCAGGAAAGAGCCGCTTGCCCTCTTGCTGTAGCAATGTATGATACAATTGCTGGCGTATAGCCGGTGTGTTTTCTATGACTTCCATATATACCGTGTTACCGTTGCGACGGATAGTATTATGTAATCCCAAACGAACATCCAAGACATAGGCTTTGCCTGCTAGATAGATAGTATCGCCATCTTGCAGTGTTAAAAACGGCATCTGTTTCCGGCGTTTTTCCATTTCATCTATGGCATGTAAGATAAAGGCAGCATTTTTTTGTAAAAATTTTTCTATTTGGTCGATAGGTACCCGTGGTGCTGCAGATATATGGACAGAACCGTCACTGCGAATGCGAAGATTGATGTTTTTTACTTTTTTTCGGGTAAGCGTATACGTCAGGGTATACGTATGAAAGTGTATGGTATGTGTTGCAGAGGTATTCATAAATTTTTTATATATGATAGCAAATAAAATAAAGAAGTCACCGTCGAGCAGGCTTCCATTTCCAATCGTTAGTTAAAGTCAAAATGTTGTACTGTTGTTTGTTTTTCAAAGAGAACGACATAAAATATATCGCCATAATACGGCGAGTGAACGAGCCTGCCAATATCGTATACTTGGCGTATTTTGCCTGTTTTTGTGATAATTCGATACGATACATAATCGATATGAGTACTGTTTTCCTGAATTTGTTTTGTAATGGACTCTTCTGCAGCCTGTGCATCGTCGGGATGAATCATGTTTTGAAATGTTCCATTCGTATACTGCATAAATTCTTCTATCGTTTCACAATCAAACAGATGGAACAGATGCATTGTGCCGAATAAAATTTCTTTTGTCTCATCGGCGCGATAAATGAGCATAGAAACCGGTAATCCTTCTGAAAGATCTAGCAAACTAAATCCATAACGGTATCGATTTCCGTTTCCCATTTGAGGATGATATGCTGCGATGCCATTCTTTCCGGTTTTTTTAATGTGATATAAGGCAATATCTGCTTTTTTCTGTAGCTCCGAAACGGAAGATGCTTGTTTGGGAGCCATAGCATAGCCAAGAGAAATATGATATGGTAATGTTAGTGTATGGAAAATAATTTGAAAGTCTTTTTGGATGAAACGCTCTAATTTCGGTTGTATATCTTCTTGCCGGCAGTGGGGAAAGAACAGCTGAAATTCATCGCCGCCGTTACGGATGGGAATTATATCCGGGCCGAAGTGTGCTTTTATCATACGGGCTAAGTCTTGTAATACTTTATCGCCTGTTTCATGTCCATACGTATCATTGAAATGTTTAAAATTATCAATATCTATTGCTGCTAATACCGATGGTTTGCCAGGATGGTTAAAAAAATAGTCTTTTATTTGGTTATTACCACCCCAACGGTTATATAGACCAGTCAGCGTATCTTGTTCAGCTTGCTTCTTCCATTTACGGTTTAATTCTTGGAGATGATGGCGTTTTATAGCCTGAATTTGTTGTACCGTTTGATGATTTTGCCGTATCATGCTGCCTAAGACAAAGTTTACAATCAATGCGACAAAGATGATAAGCATATTTACTTTATTTTGATACGTGTATTGAATGAGGTCTTGGTAATAGGTAGGAAAGAAAAAGCAAGCATATCCGGCTGACAATATACCGCAAATGGCTCCTTCGGCACGGCCTGACAGGACAGTCAGAAAAAGCATCAATGGAACCAACACCATCATAGGGACGGTAATATTTAAGTGGAAAAGCAAAACACATAAAATTAAAGTGCCAGCAGCTGTTAGTCCCAAACGGGCGACACGATTTCTTTTATT